>JAPJRE010000305.1 GCA_030824725.1 Sphingomonas sp. | reverse complement strand
CATCCAGATACAGCGACCGATCGAACTCCAGCTGCACGGCGTGGACACCGCGACGAGGGTCGCCGTGCCGTTCGAGGATGTGCCCGCCGGCATAGGGGGTGTTGCTCGCGACATGGATGCCGTGACGCCGGGCAACGCCTTCCACCCGCGCGCCGAAGCGCGCCGCGGCCGAGCGGCCGAAGCGATCGCCGATCACCAGCCGCGGTGCGCTTTCCGGTGCGCCCAGCGGCGGCATCGAGTGGATGTCGAGCAGCAAGGCGATTCCGAACCGCGCCCGCGCCGCGGCCAGCGCCGCGCCCAGCGCCAGGTGATAGGGGCGATGATCGGCGTGGATCCGCGCTGCGATGTCCGCCGCGGCGAATCGCCCGCGCCACAATTGGCCCAGCATGCCGACCCGCCGGGGCACCAGGCCCAGCCCGCTGCGCACCTTGGTGGAGAGCGGCCGGCCGAGCAGGTGCGCGCCGTCGTCGATCTGCGGGTCGCGTTCATGCTCGGCGCGGTTGAGATCGATCCAGGCACGGGCGCGGGTGGCGACGAACAGCGTTTCGCCGCGCCGCGCCGCGCAGGCCAGCGAATCGACGTGGCGGTCCTCCAGCGCGCGCAGCGCGACGGCGGGCACGCGCAGCGCCTCGATCAGCGTGTCCGGATAGTCGCGCCCGCCATGGGGCGCGGACAGCACCACGGGGCTTTCCGGCAGATCCGGCCCGTGGCGTTCGAAGCTGGCGGCGCGAGTCACAGGTGCCAGCCTAAGCCGCGGCGACCGGCCCGGCAACGCATCGGGCGTCTCCGGCTGGAAAATGTTAAGGTCTTAGCCCATAAGGGGCAGGCGGTTGGTACTGATGGGGTGAAGATGATCCGGATTCTGCTGGCCGAGGACGATCGCGTGATGCGCGAATACCTCACCCGTGCGCTGGAGCGCTCGGGCTATGCGGTCAGCGCCGTCGATCGCGGCACGGCGGCGGTGCCGCTGCTCGAGACCGAGCGATTCGACCTGCTGCTCACCGACATCGTGATGCCCGAGATGGACGGGATCGAGCTCGCCCAGCGCGCGGCGGAGATCGCGCCGGAGATGCGGGTGATGTTCATCACCGGCTTCGCCGCGGTGACGCTGCGCGCCGGCAAGCAGGTGCCGCAGGCGCGGGTGCTCTCCAAGCCGTTCCACCTGCGCGACCTGGTGCTGGAGGTTGATCGGATGTTCGAATCGGAGAATGTGGGGCTGAATTGAAATTAGCGCTTGCGCGGGGGGCGGACCCCCGCTAGAGGCGCGCTTCCCGAGTTTCGGGCGCGTAGCTCAGTGGTAGAGCACTGTGTTGACATCGCAGGGGTCGCAAGTTCAATCCTTGCCGCGCCCACCATCAAAGAGCCCCGCTAAGCCATCGGCTTGGCGGGGTTTTTTGTTGTCCGGGCGTGGGCCTGCCGGCCAGCCGGCAACCCCTTTGGGTACCGCCGTTGCGGCGATCGTCGGGTCCCGGCGAGATACGACATCGCATCGTGCCCGTGCGCCTTGTCGCGGCGGCATCCGATCCGCAGCACCGTTTCCCCCACCGTAAAAAAAGACGCTGGGTCTGCAATGGCTTGTTGCAAAGCATAACCGTCGGCGATGGCGGCTATCGTAGATCAAGTGGTTAAGAAATCGTATAAATTTGTGGAATCATGGGTGCTGCTGCCGGCATCCGCTGCAATTGACTCACTATAGGTGTGATGATGTAAGGATGTTGGAAAAGAAAAACACCGCGATTCGCCGGGTCGTCTGGGGGGCTTCGTGCAGGATAACGAGGGAATATATAAGGGTGACGGCGATCTAGTTGATCGCAATGCCCATTCGGCTCTCGAATGCTTGAAGCTGGTGCTCGGATTCCACGGCATCGCGGCGGATACATCACAGATTCGTCACGCGATAGGGGAGGATCCGGCTGATCCAGCCGAAATGGTTCGAGTTGCCCGCGCCTATGGCGCCCGCGCTCGGGTCGTCGACGTGCAGATGTCGAAGCTTGCCCGCCAGCCCTTGCCGCTCATGGCCCGGCTCGCCGATGGGGAATGGGTGATCGTCGGTGCCTATCGAGACGATCGGGTGCTTGTCCATGCCGCCACGCCGGCGCGGAACGGCGCCATGGATGCGGCATCGTTCGCATCGCTGTGGCTGGGCGAGGCGGCGGCGCCAAGGGCCCGGGGAACCGCGCTCCTGATGACCACCCGCGAAGGCCTGCCGCTTGCACTGCGTCCCTTCGGCCTCAGCTGGTTCATCCCGTCGGTGGTCAAGTATCGCTGGCTGCTGGGGGAAGTCTTGCTCGCCAGCCTGGTGCTGCAGCTTCTCGCGCTGGCGACGCCGCTGTTCTTCCAGCTGGTGATCGACAAGGTGCTGGCCCATGGCACCTATTCGACGCTCGACGTGCTGCTGTTCGGGCTGATCGCGGTATCCTTGTTCGAGACGATGATGACGGTGCTGCGCACCTATCTGTTCGCGCACACGACGAACCGCATCGACGTTGAGCTCGGCGCCAAGCTGTTCCGCCACCTCATCGCGTTGCCCATGGCCTATTTCAACGCGCGGCGGGTGGGGGACAGCGTCGCCCGCGTGCGCGAGCTGGAAACGATCCGGGAGTTTCTCACTTCCTCGGCGCTCACCGTGGTGATGGACCTGGCCTTCACCATCCTCTTCCTCGCGGTCATGCTGGTTTATTCGGTAATGCTGACCGCGATCGTGCTGGCGTCGATCCCGATCTATGTCGCGATCCTGCTGGCGGTGAATCCGGCGCTGCGCGCGCGGCTCGACGAGAAGTTCAAGCGCGGCGCGGAGAACCAGTCCTTCCTCGTCGAGGCGGTGACGGGGGTCGAGACGCTGAAGAGCAGCGCGGTCGAGCCGGTGGTGCAGGCCCGCTGGGAGCGGCAGCTCGCCGGGTACGTCAAGACCTCGTTCGGCGCGGCGATGCTGGCCAACTGGGGCAGCCAGGCGGTGCAGCTCACCTCGAAGCTGGCGACCGCGCTGATCCTCTATCTGGGCGCCAAGGCGGTGATGGCGGGGCAGCTGACCGTCGGCGAACTGGTCGCCTTCAACATGTTCGCGGGCCGCGTCGCGACGCCGGTGCTCCGGCTGGCGCAGCTGATCCAGGATTTCCAACAGGTCCGGATCGGGCTCGATCGGCTGGGCGACATCCTCAATGCCCGGCCGGAGCCGCAGTTCACGCCGGGCCGGACGAAGCTGCCGGCGATTCGCGGGGCGGTGCAGTTCGACCGGGTGACCTTCCGCTATCGCGCCGATGCCCGACCGGTACTGTCCGAGCTTTCGGTCGAGGTGCCGGCGGGATCGATGCTCGGCATCGTCGGCGCCTCGGGTTCGGGGAAGTCGACGCTGTCGAAACTGCTCCAGCGACTGTTCGTGCCCGAGAGCGGGCGGATCCTCGTCGACAGCGTCGATCTCGCCCAGGTCGATCCGGCCTGGCTGCGCCGCCAGATCGGGGTAGTGCTGCAGGAGAACATCCTGTTCAACCGCTCGGTGCGCGACAATATCGCGCTGGCGGACCCGTCGATCGGCATGGCCCGGATCGAGGAAGTGGCGCGGCTGGCCGGCGCGCACGAGTTCATCCTCGAGCTGCCCGAGGGGTATGACACGATGGTGGGCGAACGCGGCGCCACGCTGTCCGGCGGGCAGCGCGAGCGGATCGCGATAGCCCGCGCGCTGCTCGGCGATCCGCGCATCCTGATCTTCGACGAGGCGACCTCGGCTCTCGATGCGGAGAGCGAGGAGATCATCCAGCGCAATCTCGCCCGCATCGCCGCGGGGCGCACCACGATCATCATCGCGCACCGGCTGTCGGCAGTGCGCGGCTGCGACAAGATCATCACGGTGGAAAAGGGCCGGATCGTCGAGGAGGGCACGCACGAGACGTTGCTCGCGGTCGGCGGTCGCTACGCGCAGCTGCATGCCCGGCAGGCGGGGCATTTCCCGCCCGCGACCCCGGCGGCCAGGGAATGCGTGCCATGAACGCGTTCACCGGCGGCATGCAGGTGTTCCGGCAGGCGATGCGCGAGGATCGCGCGCGCCGCGCCCAGCGCCGCATGCGGTTCGAATCGACCGAGTTCCTGCCGGCGGCGCTGGAGGTGGTGGAAAGCCCGCCCAGTCCGGTGGGCCGCGCGACGCTGATCGCGCTGGCCGCGATCGTGCTGACCGCGCTGGCCTGGGCGGCGATCGGCCGGGTCGACGTGGTGGTGAGCGCCCCGGGGCGGCTGGTCCCGGTCGACCGGGTCAAGATCGTGCAGTCGGCCGATGGCGGCGTCGTCCGGGCGATTGCTGTGCGCGACGGCCAGGCGGTGAAGGCCGGCGAGATGCTGCTCGCGCTGGATCCCACCGATGCGGGCGCGGATGTCGCCCAGGTGGAGCGTGCGCTGGCGGCGGCGCGGGTGGATGCGGCGCGGGCGCAGGCGCTGCTCGGCTATGCCCGCACCGGCGTGGTCCGCTTCGTCGCGCCACCGGGAACGGCAGCTTCGGCGACCGCCGCGCAGGAATCGCTGGTGCGCAGCCAGGTCGACGGGCTGCGCTCGCAGCTTGCCGAGTTCGCCGGCCGCCGCGCCGAGGCGGGCTCGCTCGCCGAGGCGGCGGAGCGCGAGGTCGGACGGCTGACCGAGACCCTGCCGCTGCTGGCGGAGCGGGTCGCCCGCCGCCGCAGCCTCGCGGAAAAGGGACTCACCTCCAAGCTGACGCTGCTCGAAATGGAGCAGCAGCAGATCGACCATGAGCGATCGATCGGGATCAAGCGATCCGAACGCGAACGCTATCGCGGCGTGGTCCAGTCGATCGACAGCCAGATCGGCGAAGCGCGCCAGGCCTTCATCAAGGACGCGGCGCAACTGCTCACCAAGAGCCAGGACGAGATCGCGCTACGCGAGGCGGAATTGCGCAAGGCGGCGCGCAAGAACCAGCTGCAGCGGCTGCTGGCGCCAATCGACGGCATCGTCCAGCAGCTTGCGGTGCATACGCTGGGGGCGGTGGTCCGGCCGGCCGATCCGCTGCTGACGGTGGTGCCGACGGGCGGTGCCGTCGAAGTGGAGGCGAAGCTGCTCAATCGCGACATGGCGAAGCTGCGCGACGGGGCCAGCGTGGCGGTGAAGTTCGAAGCCTATGCATTCACCCGCTATGGC
>JAPJRE010000010.1 GCA_030824725.1 Sphingomonas sp. | reverse complement strand
GTCTATGGTACCTATGACATTTCCCAGCGGATCGGCGTCTCGCCCTGGCACTGGTTCGCCGACGTCCCCGTTCCCCGCCGCGCCGACGTGACGCTTGCCCCCGGCAGCCGGCGCGACCAGCCGCGGGTGCGCTATCGCGGCTTCTTCATCAACGACGAGGATCCCTGCTTCAGCGGGTGGGCCAAGAAGCATTTCGGCGGAATCAACGCCGCGATGTACGCCCATGTCTTCGAGCTGCTGCTGCGGCTGAAGGGCAATTATCTGTGGCCGGCGATGTGGGGCAAGGCGTTCAACGACGACGATCCTCAGAACATGGTGCTCGCCGATGCGATGGGCGTGGTGATGGGCACCTCGCACCACGAGCCGATGACCCGCGCGCAGGAGGAATGGCACCGCAACACCGACAAGGGCGTCACCGGCGGCAAATGGGATTATGCGACCAACGCCGAAAATCTCCGTCGCTTCTGGCGCGGCGGCATCGAGCGGATGATGTCGAAGGGCGACGGCAAGGGCTATGACTGCCTGGTCACCGTCGGCATGCGCGGCGACGGTGACGAGGCGATGGCGGAGGGCACCGCGACCGAGCTGCTCGAGACAATCGTCGCCGACCAGCGCAGCATCCTGGCGGACGTAACCAGGCGTCCGGCCGAGGCGACCCCGCAGATGTGGGCGCTCTACAAGGAAGTGCAGGACTATTACGACCACGGCATGCGCGTGCCGGACGATGTGACGCTGCTGTTCGCCGATGATAACTGGGGCCAGATCCGCCGCCTCGCCACCGCCGATCTCAACCGCAAGGGCGGGTACGGGGTCTATTACCATTTCGATTATGTCGGCGCGCCGCGCAACTACAAGTGGCTGAACACCAACCAGATCGAGAAGAGCTGGCAGCAGATGGACCTCGCCTGGCAGCGGGGCGCGCGGACGATCTGGATCGTCAATGTCGGCGACCTCAAGCCGATGGAATATCCGCTGAGCTTCTTCCTAGACCAGGCCTGGAACCCCGAGGCGATGACGCTGGAGGCGATGACCGCCTATCCCGCGCGCTGGGCGGGCGCGGCGTTCGGGCCGGCGCTGGCGGAGAAGGTCGGCGCGCTGCTCACGCGCTATGGCCAGCTCGCCGCGCGGCGCAAGCCCGAGCTGCTCGACGCCGACAGCTTCGCGCTGGGGCCGGTCCGCAGCGACGGCAGGCTGGACGGCGGCGACTTCGGCCGCGTGGTCGCCGAATGGGAGGCGCTGGAGCGCGACATGGCGGCGGTGAAGCCGCGCATTGCCGCCGACGCGCGCGACGCCTGGTTCCAGCTGGTCGAGCATCCGATCCTCGCCGTCGCGAACGTCTACCGGCTCTACTACGCCGTGGCGTGGAACCGCCGCCTCGCCGCCGCCGGCGATGCCCGCGCGAACGGCTTTGCCGAGCAGGCCGAGCGCGCCTTCGCGCGGGATGGCGAGATCACCGCCGCCTATCACGCACTGAACGGCGGCAAATGGGACGGGATGATGGCCCAGACCCATATCGGCTATACCAGCTGGCAGGAGCCCAAGCAGCAGGTGATGCCGGCGGTGCGCCGGGTCGAGGGCAAGGCCGCGCCGATCGTCTTCGTCGCGCCTACCTTGCCCGCCGATCAGATCGTGATCGAGGCGCCGGACTTCGCGGCGGCCAGCGGCGGCAAGGGGCTAAGCTGGCGCCGCGTGCCGCATCTCGGTCGCACGCTGGGCGCCGTGACGACCTTTCCGCAGGGGCGCCCTGCCACCGCCGCTGCCGACGGGGTCCATGTCGACTATGCGGTAACGGTTCCGAAGGGCGGCCCGCTGGAGGTGGCACTGGAACTGGTGCCGACGCTCGACACCACCGGCCGCAACCAGCAGCGCCTCGGCGTGTCGGTCAACGATGGCCCGGTGCAGATCCTCACCGACAGCCTCGTCCCCGCCCCCAATGCGACGACCACCCAGGCCCAGCGCGACTGGAACAAGGCGGTCGAGGAAAATGGCCGCACCCTCACGGCGCGCTTCCCCGCGGTGGCCGCCGGCCGGCATGTCGTGAAGGTCTGGCGCATCGACGACAATGTCGTCCTGCAGCGCCTCGTCGTGACGACGGGGGCGTAGCCGCGCCGGCCACGCCCCCGCGCGCGGGTCAGGCGGCGACGTCGTCCGCGTCGAGGCCATAGGCGGTGTGCAGCACGCGCACCGCCAGCTCGGTATAGTCTTCCTCGATCAGCACCGAGACCTTGATCTCCGACGTCGTGATCGCCTGGATGTTGATGCCGCGCGCGCCCAGCGTCTGGAACATCGTCGCGGCGACACCGGCATGGCTGCGCATGCCGACGCCGACCACCGAGACCTTGGCGACGCGCGTGTCATGGCTGACGCCGGTGAAGCCGATCGCTTCCTTCTGCTGCGCCAGGATCTCCAGCGAGCGGGCCAGGTCCGCCGCCGGCACCGTGAAGGTCACGTCGGTCGCACTCGCGCTGCCGGCGCTCTGGTGCGCGATGTTCTGGATGATCATGTCCACGTTGATGCTGGCATCGGCAAGCGGCGTGAAGATCGACGCCACCGCGCCGGGCTTGTCCGGCACCGCGGTGAGCGTGATCTTGGCTTCGTTCTTGTCGTGCGCGATGCCGGTGATGAGCTGGCGTTCCACGTCCTGAATCTCCTCTTCGCCCACGATCATCGTCCCGGGCAATGTATCTGCCATCGGCGCGTCTTCGCCCGTAAAGGACGAGAGCACCTGCACGCGAACCCCTTCCTTCATCGCCAGGCCGACCGAACGGGTCTGGAGCACCTTGGCGCCGACGCTGGCGAGTTCGAGCATTTCCTCATAGGTCACGCGCTTCAGCTTGCGCGCGCGGGGCACGATACGCGGATCGGTGGTGTAGACCCCGTCGACATCGGTGTAGATGTCGCAGCGATCGGCCTTCACCGCCGCCGCGACCGCCACCGCCGAGGTATCCGATCCGCCGCGGCCCAGCGTGGTGATCCGGTCCTCGTGCACGCCCTGGAAGCCGGGGATCACCGCCACCTCGCCGTTCCCCATGCTGGCGAGCAGCGCGTCGGTGCCGATGTCCTCGATTCGCGCCTTGGCGAAGGCGTCCGAAGTCTGCACCGGCAGCTGCCAGCCAAGCCAGGAGCGCGCCGGCACGCCGATCGCCTGCAGCGCGATCGCCAGCAGGCCGCTGGTGATCTGCTCGCCGGCGGAGACGACGACGTCATACTCCTTGGGGTCGTAGAGCGACGAGGCCTCGCGGCAGAAGCCGACCAGCCGATCGGTCTCGCCCGCCATCGCCGATACGACCACCGCGACCTGGTTGCCTGCCTCCCACTCGCGTTTGACGCGGGCGGCAACGCTGCGGATACGCTCGATCCCGGCCATCGATGTGCCGCCGAACTTCATTACGATACGCGCCATGGCTGGTTGCTTGTTTCCTGCCCTTGGGAGAGATGGGCGAGCCTGATAGGAGCCACGGATGCCGAACGCAACTAAAGCTACGATTGACCCCCGTGAAGCGGAACATTTCGGTCGTCTGGCGGCCGATTGGTGGAATCCGAAGGGCTCTTCCGCCATGCTCCACAGACTGAATCCTGCGCGGCTCGGCTATATCCGTCGCGCGATCGACGCGCATTGGGCAGGCGATTCGGCCGATTTCATGCCACTGACCGGCAAGACCGCGATCGACGTCGGCTGCGGCGCCGGGCTTCTCTGCGAGCCGCTCGCCCGGCTCGGTGCGCGGGTGACCGGCGTGGACGCGGCGGGCGAGAATATTGGCGCGGCGCGCGCGCATGCCGAGCTGTCCGGGCTGCCGATCGATTATGTCCATGGCGGCATCGAGGATCTGGCAGGGCGTACCTTCAACCTCGTCACCTCGATGGAAGTGATCGAGCATGTCAGCGATCCCGCCGCCTTCGTGCGCGGACTTGCCGGCGCGCTGGCGGATGGCGGGCTGATGGTCCTCTCCACCCCAAACCGCACGCCGCTCTCACGGCTGGCGATGATCACGCTGGCCGAGGGCACCGGCGCGATCCCCCGTGGCACCCATGACTGGAGTCGCTTCCTCAAGCCCGAGGAACTGGAAGCGCTGCTGGCCGATGCCGGCCTGCGGGTGATCGACCGTCAGGGCCTCGGCTATTCGCCCAGCCGCGGCTTCGTGGTGACCGAGAACGAAGCGCTCAATTATCTGGTCACCGCCGTCCGCGCCTGATCGACGGACGGCGGCGCCGCCTATTTGGCGAGGTCGAGCAGCAGCACGGGGCCGATGTCGAGCACCTGCTTGGCGGTCGCGAGGTGGAGCGAGACGGAGATCTCGCCCACCGCATAGTCGCGATCGGCGGTGCCGACGACATGCACCATCTTCCAGTCGCTGCCCACCTCGCCCTCGCCCTTGAACACCGTGGTGTAGGGCTCCTTGGCGAGGCCGACCTGAATGGTGGAAATGCGGGCGCTGCTCGCGCCCTCCGGCAGCTTTTCCGCGCGCGCCCAGACCACGATCACCAGCTTGTCGCCCTTCTTCACCGGCTGGTTGATCGCCGAGATCAGGCCGACGCTCCACGGCTGGTCCGATGCGGCGACGATCGGCACCCGGAGCGCCCGGCCGCCCTGGACGTTCTTGTCCTTCACCACCGCGGGCTTGGCGCTGAGGCCATAGACGGTGAACGTCTCCGGCGTCGGCGCATTGATGATCTGCTTGGAAATATCGGGCTGCGGCTGTTGCGCCTGCGCGAACGCGGGCGGCGCGACGGCAGACAGACACAGCGCAACCATGCACCGCCATGCTTTCATGGCACCCTCCTAGATTGTTTTCGTTGCGCTGCAGGCTATCGCGAGCGTCAACGCTGTCAATAGCCGCCGATTGACAGCCCTGCTCCGGGGCCGGACAGAGGGCCCATGTCGACGATCAAGCTGCACCCGAGCTGGCTCGCCCCGCTCGAGGAGGAATTCGCCCAGCCCTACATGGCGGCGCTCCGCGACTATCTCCGCGCCGAGAAGGCGGCGGGAAAGCGAATCTTCCCGGCGGGCAGCGAGTGGTTCCGCGCGCTCGACCTGACGCCCTTGGAGCAGGTGCGCGTGGTGATCCTCGGGCAGGACCCGTACCACGGAGAGGGCCAGGCGCACGGCCTGTGCTTCTCGGTGAAGCCGGGCGTGCGCGTGCCCCCGAGCCTGGTCAACATCTACAAGGAGATGGAGACCGACCTCGGCATCCCGCGCGCGCAGCACGGCTTCCTCGAACATTGGGCGTGCCAGGGCGTGCTGCTGCTCAACGCGGTGCTGACGGTCGAAATGGGCCGCGCCGCCGCACACCAGGGTCGCGGCTGGGAGCGCTTCACCGATGCGGTGATCCGGCTCGTGAATGCCAGGCCCGAGCCGGTGGTGTTCCTGCTCTGGGGCAGCCATGCGCAGAAGAAGGCGGCGTTCGTTGATTCGATCGACAAGGGCGGTCGCCATCTGGTGCTCAAGGCCCCCCACCCCTCGCCGCTCTCGGCGCATGCGGGGTTCTTCGGGAGCCGGCATTTCAGCAAGGCCAACGCGTTTCTGGAGCGCATCGGCCAGAAGCCGATCGACTGGGCGCTGCCAGCGCTGTGAGATTGATACTTTGTACAGATTGATGTACAAGACTCGCCATGCAGACCCTGACCGTTTCGGAAACCCGCGCCAATCTGAAGGCCGTGCTGGACCGCGTCGTCGCCGACAAGGCGCCGATCCAGATCGTGCGTCCCAAGGGCGAAGGCGTGGTGCTGGTCTCCGAGAGCGAATGGGAGGGGATGCTGGAGACGATGCATCTGCTGTCGTCGCCGGCCAATGCACAGCGCCTGCTGGAGGGCATTCACGAACTCGATGCTGGGCGCGGCGAGGAGCGTGAGCTGATCCGACCGTGAAGGTTGTATTCGGTTCGATTGCGTGGCTCGACTATGTCGCTTGGTCGCGCGAGGACACGAAGGTGTTGGAGCGCATTAACGCGCTGATCGAGGAATGTCGGCGCCATCCCTTTACCGGCACCGGCAAGCCTGAGCCGCTACGGCGCAATCTTTCCGGCTGGTGGTCGCGCCGGATCAGCGGCGAGCACCGACTGGTGTACCGCGTTAGCGGATCGGGCGACGCGCAGGCGCTGGAAGTGCTGAGCTGCCGCTACCATTATTGAGCAGCTAGCGTGCTCAATCCTGAGGGCCATGCCCGTAGTGGCGCAATATACCCACCATCTCTTCCGGGGAAATGCCGTTGTCTTGGGAGACGGCGAGCGGCTCTGCGTCATCGGCCACCCACAATAGCGGGCGGAGGCGATCGGAACGGGGTTGCACCCACACCGCCATGGGCTCGTCGCGAATGTAGTTGAAGAGCTGGTTGGAAAGCCAACCCGGCCACTGCTCGCCGTCGGCGTAGGAACCCCTGTCGATCCCTTCGACATAGCGTTCAAAATTGGCGCGGGAGAGCGTAGACCAGCATCCAAACCCGAAGGGCTGCTCCAGCCCTTGCACCGGAATTTGCAGCACCGCCCGTACGAAGAAATATCGTCCCCCGAGAACGCAGAAATCCTCCGACAGGAAATCGTCCGCGAGACGGAGCGAACTGTTGGGCTCATAGGCCGCCTTATGCGGCCACGGGTCGGGAGCAAATGCGGCGATATCGCTCGGCCAGCCATGCTCGACATCGCAGGTAGCGCACTGCCACCGACCGGCGCGAAGTCGGTCGATGGCGGTGAGTGCCCTGTGCTTGCCGAAGCCGAACACGCGCCAGTCGGCTCAATCGTGCTCGCGACCGCCGGCACCCATGTAGAGCTCGCTGCCGGTCTCGCGGAACACCTTGCTCATCTCGGCCATGCCCGCCTCGGCCTCAGCCGGCGCTGCCGGCGTCGCCGCCAGGAAGGTATCGGCCGAGGCGTTCTGCTTCGCCGCGAAGTCGCGCACCTCCTGCGTGATCTTCATCGAGCAGAATTTCGGCCCGCACATCGAGCAGAAATGCGCGGTCTTGGCACCCTCGGCCGGCAGCGTCTGGTCGTGATACTGCTCGGCGGTGTCCGGATCGAGCGACAGGTTGAACTGGTCGCGCCAGCGGAACTCGAAGCGCGCGCGGCTCAGCGCGTCGTCGCGCACCTTGGCCGCCGGATGGCCCTTGGCGAGGTCCGCCGCGTGCGCCGCCAGCTTGTAGGTGACCACGCCGACCTTCACGTCATCGCGGTCGGGCAGGCCCAGATGCTCCTTGGGCGTGACGTAGCAGAGCATCGCCGTGCCGTACCAGCCGATCATCGCCGCACCGATGCCGCTGGTGATGTGGTCATAGCCCGGCGCGATGTCGGTGGTCAGCGGCCCGAGCGTGTAGAAGGGCGCCTCGCCGCACGCCTCGAGCTGCTTTTCCATGTTCTGCTTGATCTTGTGCATCGGCACATGGCCGGGGCCCTCGATCATCACCTGCACGTCTTGCTCCCAGGCGCGCTTGGTCAGTTCGCCCAGCGTGTAGAGCTCGGCGAACTGCGCCTCGTCATTGGCGTCGGCGATCGAGCCGGGGCGCAGGCCGTCGCCCAGCGAATAGGCGATGTCATAGGCCTTCATGATCTCGGTGATCTCGTCGAACCGTTCGTACAGGAAGGATTCGCGGTGATGCGCGAGGCACCACTTGGCCATGATCGAGCCGCCGCGGCTGACGATGCCGGTGACGCGCTTGGCGGTCATCGGGATATAGGGCAGCCGCACGCCGGCATGGATGGTGAAATAGTCGACGCCCTGCTCGGCCTGCTCGATCAGCGTGTCGCGGAAGATCTCCCAGGTGAGGTCCTCGGCGATGCCGCCCACCTTCTCCAGCGCCTGGTAGATCGGCACCGTGCCGATCGGCACCGGCGAGTTGCGCAGGATCCATTCGCGCGTGTCGTGGATGTTGCGGCCGGTGGAGAGATCCATCACCGTGTCCGCGCCCCAGCGGATCGACCAGACCATCTTGTCGACCTCGGACGCCACATCGCTGGCGACCGCCGAATTGCCGATATTGGCGTTGATCTTGACCAGGAAGTTGCGACCGATCGCCATCGGCTCGCTTTCCGGGTGGTTGATATTGTTCGGGATGATCGCCCGGCCGCGCGCCACTTCGTCGCGGACGAACTCGGGGGTCACGTAATCGGGGATCGAGGCGCCCCAATCCTGCCCGTCGCGGACATATTCGGCGAGGCGTTCGCGGCCGAGATTCTCGCGCTCCGCGACATATTCCATCTCCGGCGTGATGATGCCGCGACGGGCATAATGCATCTGGCTGACGTTCATGCCCGGCTTGGCACGCAGCGGCCGCTTGGTCACGTTCGGGAACTGCGGCACGCCCGCCGAGCGATCCGGACCCTTCAGGCCATTGTCCTCGGGGCGGACTTCGCGTGCATCATAGGCCTCGACATCGCCGCGGCCGAGGATCCAGTCGCGGCGCAGCGCCGGCAGGCCCGCCATGATGTCGATGCGGGCATCGGGATCGGTATAGGGGCCCGAGGTATCGTAGACGCGCACCGGCGCCTCGCCGCTGCCCGGCTCGAGATGGATCTCGCGCATCGCCACGCGGTGCTTGCCGACATGGATCTTGCGGCTGCCGCGGATCGGGCCGGTGGTAACGCCGATTTCGGTCTTGGCGGGAATGTCGGCCATGCTCGTCTACTCCTTGGGCGGTACGCGGGGAGCAGACGGACCTCGGGGAACAAGACCCTCCCTCCCTACGCCGGTGTCAACCGGATCAGGTTCAGCGGGTCGAGGGCTGCGGCCCTCCTCTCAACCGCTGCGCCAGCGGTCCCCCGGGGAATGATGCTTGCTGTAAAGACTTGTGCGGACGCGGGCAATGCCCTGGGTTAAGACCTGGACATCGACGGGTTCTTCGCATGCGCGCGCAATAGCATGGCGACGCATTCTGTCGTTTCGCTGCGCTGCAAAAGGATGCTATGCGAGCCGGGCCATTGCAATCCGAACAACGACTATGGGGGAGTCCGGCGTGAGCGTCGTCAATATTGCGATCATCGGCTGCGGCTTTGTCGCCGATTTCTATATGGACACCATTCGTGCCCGCACCGGGGTGCAGGTCGTGCGTGCGTTCGACATCGAACCAGCACATGCCGCCCGGTTCAGCAACTATTGGAAGATTCCCACGGTCACCGATCGCGAGGCGTTTTTCGACGGCCTCCAGGCGGACGTGATCCTGAACCTCACCCCGCCGGACGAACATTACAAGGTGTCGCGCGACTGCATCGAGCGCGGCTTCGACGTCTGGTCCGAAAAGCCGCTGGCGATGAAGATCGAGGACATCGAATCGCTTCGCGATCTCGCGACCGAGAAGGGCGTGTCGCTGGGCTCGGCGCCGTGCAACCATCTGAGCGAGGCGCTGGACGCCGTGCGCGAGACGATCGAGGCGGGCAGCATCGGCCAGCCGATCCTCACCTATGCCGAGATGGACGACAATTTCGTCGGCAAGTCGCCCTACCGCACCTGGAAGAGCGTTTCCGGCGCCCCCTGGCCGGCCGAGGACGAGTTCGAGGTCGGCTGCACGCTGGAACATGCCGGCTATTGCCTCAGCTGGCTGATCGCGCTGTTCGGCTCGGTGACCGAGGTGCACGCCTTCTCCTCGCTGATCGCCCCCGGCAAGCCGACCCTGCACAAGCCCGAGGCGCCCGATTATTCGGTGACCAGCCTGCGCTTCGAGAACGGCATGGTGGCGCGCCTGACCTGCGGCATCGTCGCTCCGCGCGACCATGTGTTCCGCATCTTCGGGCAGGAAGGCGAGCTCACCGCCGACGACGTCTGGTATTACGGCACGCCGATCTCCTTCCGCCGCTGGCTGAAGGTGCGCCGCCGCTTCATGCTCTCGCCCTTTCCGGTCAAGGTGAAGTCGCGCAAGCCCGCCTTCCCGATCCCGGAAGGCAGCGTGGCGCAGATGGACTATGTCCGCGGCGCGATCGAAATGGTCGAGGCGAAGCGCGAAGGCCGCCCGTCGCGCGTCCCGCTCGACTTCTGCGTCCACTTCAACGAAGTCTCGCTGGCGATCGACGCCAGCAAGTCGCGTACTGATGTGTACCATGTGAAGAGCCGGTGCACGAGCATCCCGCCGCTCCAGGCGAGCCCGACCGTCGATCAGAGCCGCCTGGGCTTTTTCGAGCGCCGCGTGGTGCCGCTCCTCGCGCGTATCTGATGCGCTGGGGCATCGTCGGCACCGGGGCCATCGCGGCGCATTTCGCGCTGGCCCTGTCGCGCGTGCCGGGCGCGGTTCGCAGCGCGGTGGCCTCGCGCCGCGAGGAGACCGGCGCGGCCTTCGCCCGGTCGTTCGGGTTCGGCGCCGTCGCCGGCAGCACCGCCGCGCTGGCGGCGCGGGACGATGTCGACATCGTCTATGTCGCGACGCCCAACCATGCCCATGTCGACGACTGCCTCGCGGTGATCGCGGCGGGCAAGTCCCTGCTGTGCGAGAAGCCGATCGCCACCAACGCCGCCGACGCACGCCGCATCGCCGATGCCGCACGCACGGCAGGGGTGTTCGCGATGGAAGGGCTGTGGTCGCTGTGCACGCCGGCTTGGGCGTCGGCGCTGGCCGATGTTGCCGACGGCCGCATCGGGCGACTGGAGATGTTCCAGGCGAGCTTCGCCGTGGCGCAGTCGCCGGCCACCATGCCGCGGCTGTTCGAAGCGGCGGCCGGCGGCGGCGCGCTGCTCGATCGCGGCGTCTATCTGCTGGCGCTGGCCCAGGCCGCGCTGGGCGAGCTGACCTTGGTGCAGGCCCAGGGGCGCAAGGCTGCGGACGGAACCGACCTGGATGCCGCCCTGCTGCTGCGCAACGACGAGGGAGCCCATGCGATGCTCGACGCCGCGATCGATCGGCTCGGCGCCAACATGGCGGTGCTTTCGGGCAGCCATGGACGGATCGTCGCATCGGAGCCGGTCAACGCGCCCCGCAGCATCACCACCAGCCGCCGCGACCCGGCCGCCGCCTTCCATCGCCCGACGGGAATGCCCGGCCTGAAGGCGCGGCTGCTCGGCGGCGTGAAGGCCAACCGCCGCGTGCGCCAGTTGCATGCCGCCCTTGGCGCCGGCACGCGCTGGTTCACCAACGGTCTGGAAGACGAGATCGTGGAAGTGGAGCGCTGCGTCGCCGCCGGCCTGCGGGAAAGCCAGCTGGTGCCGCTGGATCGGTCGGTACGCACGCTGGAACTGATTGACCAGGCACGGGCGCTGCTCTGACCGCGCGCCGGCCCCGGTGGCGCGCTCCGCCCACCGGACCGGCCGCCGCGGCTCAGAAGGTGTAGGCGAGCCCCACCGCGCCGTACCACTGGTTCCGCGAGCCGGCGATCCGCACCACGGGCGAATCGGCCGCATCGTCGAGCATGCGCCGATAGCCGACGCCGCCCACCGCCGACAGGCCGTGCGTCAGGTCGCCGGTAAGCGAGACATTGCCCATCGCGCCCAGCGTCCAGTCCTTCCAGCCCTTGCGCGCATTGTACACCGGCAGGCCGCTGCGGGCGCTACCGCCGGGTGTCACGCCGAAATAGGTCCCGGCATAGCCATCGCCCATGTAATTGGCCGAGAGGTTCAGCAGCACATAGGCCTTGCGGCTGAGCGGCGTGCCGTAGTTGATCGACGGCGAGACCAGGTAGCTCTTGTGCACGGTGCCGACATCGTGGGTGTAGGACACGCCCAGCGTTAGCTTGTCATAATCGCTGGTGATCAGCCCCTGCTTGCCGACGCCGACGAAGCCGCCGGCCTCGATCGCGGTCTTCACCTTGCCGAGCGCGGCAACCTGGACGTCGTCGATGCGCGAGGTGCGGTTGAGGTTAACGTTGACGACCGGGCCGGCCTGGAAGTCCCAGCCCGGCCCGTTATTGTCGGCGATCAGGTCGGCCCAGGCGCGGCTGCCGAGCAGCGCGAAATTGATCCCCGAAACGCGGCCGCGGATCGCCGGCGCGGCAGTGATCACGCTCTTGTCGGACCCGTCATAGCTCGGCACCACCGCCGCGCCGACGCCGACCATGACGGTGTCGCGAGTCAGGTCCGGGGGGGAATCCGGGGCCTCCTGCTGGGCGAGGGCGGGCACCGCCGCGACCAGCGGGAGCGAGACAAGGGCGGCGCTCGCCGCGATGCGCAGAAGAGACATGGATACTCCGGGAACAGGATCGAAAGATCGGACCCGGAAAACGCCTGCACGCGCACGCAGTTCCTAGAGCAGGTAGCGCAGCTTCACCTCCTGCCGGTCGCTGCCCCCTTCCAGCGGGAATTGCGCGGCGGAGAAACGCGGCGGGCCGAAGCCGATCACCGGGTTGCGCGAGAAGCCAAAGCCTTCGCGCGGGATGCCCATGAAGGTGTCGAGCTTGCCGTTGCCGTTCGCGTCGTGGATCACCGCAACCGCATAGTCGCCCGGGGCGAGGCCGCTGAGGCGCAGCTTGCCGTCGGCGGCGGGAATCGTCCGCTTGATCGCGCCATGCCCGTCGCGGCAATCGGGAAACTGGCTGGCGGCGGGCGCGATGCAGATTTGCAGCAGCCCGCGCGTCGAGCGCAGCTTGGTGAAATCAAGCTCCAGCGTCGCCAGCGGCGCGGCGCTGGTCAGCAGCGGCAGCACGACGAGTGCCCAGGCGCCGCGACGCAGGATCGAACCGCCCCAGCCCCTGGTCGGTCCCGCACAGCCGGTCCCAGAACCGGAAATATAGCCCATAGTTGCACCCATACCGCTCATGATGCCGCTGGTGATGGCTTGCCGTGATCAGCCATCCGCCCAGCGGCCCCCGCCACATCCATGCCGGGAAGATCTCCCAGCCCATATGATTGGTCACACCCATAACCGTCATGATCGTCAGGACCAAGCCGAGTGCGCCGACGTGAATGGGAATTGCGAAGACCAGCAGCGGAATCACGATCGCACCCGACAGCGCCTCGCCCCAATGAAAGCTCATCGCCGCCCAGGCGGTGGGCGGACGGCTGGCATGGTGGACGGCGTGATAGCGGCGGAACAGCGCGGGCACGTGCATCGCCCGGTGCGTCCAGTAGAACCAGGTGTCGTGCAGGAACAGGTAGAGGAACACCGATACCGGCAGGTACCAGAGCGGCCAGGCATGGACATCGGCATAGATGCGCGTCCACCCTTGCGCCTTCCACCCCCAGGCGACGATGCCGGCGGGAATGCCGTAGATCGCGGCGGAGGCGAGGCTCCAGCCAATCTCCACGCGGATCTGCCGGTCCAGCCCGGCATAGAGCCCCGGATGCTTCAGCCGGGTGGCCAGCGCGAACCCGGCCGAGGCGACGACGTAGCGCACCCCCACGATCACGGTCATGGCGATCGCGGAGGCGAGGATGGCGAGGGCGATGTCCATGTCTCCCGCTGCTACGCCTTCCTGCGCCTGGCGGCAATGCGGCGCGAACCGCCTTGCCGGCCGGCCGATCCCGCAACCGATCGTTGCCGGGATGTAACCGCCGTAATTCTACGAAGAAGCGCGGTAACAGAGCTTAACACCTGCCACCCTACCATGCCGGCCCCAGAAAAACAGATATGGGTCGGAGAGGTCGTCGTGAAGCTTCGTTATTGGTTGCTCGCCTTTTGCTCGAGCTGCATTGTCCAGCCGGCATTCGCCCAGTCGGGCCAGGATACGCCAAAGCCATCCACCGCACCGGCGCCCGAGAAGGAGGTCTTCTCCACCGGCGTCGCCAAGGGCCGCGACAGGCTCGACAGCGCGACCTCGACCAGCGCCTATCGCGCCGCCGAATTCGAGAAGTTGGGCCCGCGCCCCTTGGGCGACCTGCTCCGCACCATGCCCGGCCTGCGGGTGGAGAGCGGCATCGGCGAGGGCAACGCCAACTACACGGTGCGCGGCCTGCCGCTGGCGGCGGGCGGCTCCAAATACATGCAGTTCCAGGAAGACGGGCTGCCGGTGCTCGAATTCGGCGACTTCTTCAACATCGCCGCCGACGTCTACATGCGCGCCGACTTCAACGTCGCCGCGATCGAATCGATTCGCGGCGGCTCGGGCTCGACCTTCTCGTCCAATGCGCCCGGTGGCGTGATCAACCTGATCTCGAAGACGGGCGAAGTCGCCGGCGGCGCCGTCCGCCTGACGACCGGCGTGGACTATGGCGAGAAGCGCCTCGACTTCGACTATGGCAGCCCGCTGGGCGGCGGCTGGCGCTTCCATATCGGCGGCTATTATCGCTCGGGCGAAGGGCCGCGCGACATCGGCTTCACCGGCTTCAAGGGCGGGCAGATCCGCCTGAACGTGACCAAGCAGTTCGCCAACGGCTATGTGCGCCTGCACGGCAAGTGGCTCGACGACCGCTCGCCGACCTTCGCGCCCTATGCGATCCGCATTACCGGTACCAACGAGAACCCGGTGATCGGAGACGTGCCCGGCTTTGACATTCGCCGCGATTCGACGCTGTCGCCCTATATCGGGCCGGTGGTCACGTTGGACGGCGACAACAAGCTGCAGCGATTCCCCGTTTCCAACGGCATGCACCCGACCTCCAAGTCGATCGGGCTGGAGGCGCAGTTCGATATCGGCGGCTTCACGCTCTCGAACCGCATGCGCTATTCGAAGAACAGCGGTGATTTCAACCGCGCCTTCCCCTCCAGCATCACCACGGTCGCGGCGCTCGCCGCCTCCCAGGGGGGCGCCGGGGCAACCGCACGCTACGCGACTGGGCCCAATGCCGGACAGCTCATCTCCACCACCACGCCGATCAACGGCAACGGCCTGCTGATGTTCTCCTACATCTCGCAGACCCGCGCCCGCTCGCTCGACAATTTCACCAATGATTTCCGCGCGACCCGCGTCTGGAAACTGGGCCGGGGCGACCTGACCGTGACGGGCGGCCTCTACAAGGCCAACCAGCAGCTTCACACCCAGTGGCTCCACACCGCGATCAACACCGATGTCGCCGGCGGCGGGCGAACGGCGATGGTCGACATCTTCAACGCGGCCGGCGTCGCTCAGACGCTGGGCGGCTATTATGCGTTCAGCCGGAACGGCAGCAAGTTCCGCCGCATCTTCGACGTTTCCTACGACATTCTCGCGCCGTACGGTTCCGTCAACTATCATGTCGGCAAGATCTCGATCGGCGGCAGCGTCCGCTATGACCGCGGGCGCGTACGCGGCCAGCTGTTCGGGGCGGATCTCGGCGGCAATCGCAACGGCGTGGTCCGCTTCGACGTCAATGGCGACGGCGTGATCTCGCCGGCGGAGACCCGCGTCGCCTTCCTGCCGCTCGATGCCCCGGCACCGGTCAACTACAATTACGGCTATTGGAGCTATTCGAGCGGCATCAACTATCGCGTCGCCGAGCCCTTCTCGGTGTTCGCACGCTACAGCCGCGGTGCCCGCGCCAATGCCGACAAGATCCTGTTCACGCCGGCGGTGAGCGCCACCACTGGCGGCGTGCCCGATCCGACCGACAAATATGACGAGGTTCGCCAGCTCGAAGGCGGCTTCAAGTTCCGCAAGGCGGGCGCGACGCTCAACGTCACCGCCTTCCGCGCGACGGCCGACGACCACAATGTCCTCAACGGATCGGCCAACCAGACCATCCGCAGCTACCGCGCCACCGGCGTGGAGATGGAGGGCGGCTACCGCAGCGGCATCTTCAGCATTACCGCCGGCGCGACCTACACCAAGGCCAAGATCACCCGGGACAAGCTGGACGCCGCGCTGACCGGCAAGGAGCCGCGACACCAGCCGACCTGGACGCTGGAGGCGACCCCGCAGATCGAGCTGCGTCAGGCGACGCTGGGGGCGAATGTGGTGACCATCACCGGCAGCTACGCACAGGACAGCAACCTGTTGCGGATGCCGGGATTCACCGTCGTCAACGCCTTCGCGGTGATCCGGCCCATCCGCCACGTCGAACTCATGGTCAACGCCAGCAACCTGTTCGACCAGCGCGGCTTCTTCGAGTTCAACCAGAGCGAAGTGCCGGCGAACGGCATCGGCTGGGGCCGCTCGGTCAATGGCCGGACGGTATCCGTCTCCGCCAAGTACAGCTTCTGAGAGGCGGCAGGGGAGCGCAGGCTTGGCCCCCGCTCCCCTGCCGGGGTTCAGGCGTGCGCGGGTGTCTTGCGGCGGCGCAACGCCGCGCCGGCAAAGCCGAAGCCGCCGATCAGCAGCGCCCAGGCGGCCGGCTCGGGCACCGCACTCGGCGCCAGCGTGGCAGTGAGCGTGAGGTCGTCGATCGCCAGGCCATGGTCCGACCCGCCGACGTCGCGATCGGTCCAGCGGATCGCGAAGCCGCCACCATCGGCGATCAGCAGGTTGCCGATCGTCGCGCTGACCGACTGGCGGTTGCCCGCGGCGTTGCCGTCGAGCACGCTGCTCGCGCTGCCCGAACCCGTGCCGTTCTTGATGCTGGCGAAGTCGAGAGCGTCGAACGCGGTCCAGCTGCCGTTCGACAGCGAGGTGGCGTTGAGCGAATATTCGAAGCTCAGGCGGTCGCTACTCGCGGTGCCGAGACGCCACTGCTCGCCGAAATAGTTCAGCGTCAGCGATTCGATCGCACCGCCCAGCGCGTTGGTGAAGAAGGCGCCGAACAGGATCGGCGTCGCGGTGCCCGACGTGACGCTGCCCAGCGCGCGCTCGCTGCCGGTGCCGAAGGCATAGGCGCTGCCGGTATTGGCATTGCTGGTCGCATAGGCATCGTCCGATCCGGCGGTGCTGCTGCCGCGCTCGTCGAGCCTCCAGCCGGCAGGCAGTGCCTTGCCGGTGCCGCTGGTCGCCAGCGTGTCGAAATTCTGGGTATAGGTCTTGGTCGTCAGCGCAACCTGGGCCTGCGCGACGGGCGCGCCGAGCAGCGTGGCGGCGACGAATGTCGCGCCAAAGAGCTTCTTCTGCATTGCTTTGGTTCCCCTACTTCACAAACCGCAATCGCGGTTGCCCGGCACTAGGGGGCAAGTGTGCAAGCCGTATGACGATAGTTAAAATACAATGAATGGCTTGGCCCTGCGCCGGGGCGCCCCCGGCCAGCGACCGTTTCGCGCCCCGTCCCCAAGGGTGGGGTTCCCACACCCCCGCCCTTGGGCTAGGCGACAGCCATGCCTTCAACCATCAGTTGTGACGTCGCCATTGTCGGCGGCGGCCTTGCCGGCGGGCTTATCGCGCTGGCAATCCGGAAGAAGAAACCCGATTGCACCATCCGGCTGATCGAAGGCTCGGCACGGATCGGCGGCAATCACCTCTGGTCGTTCTTCGCCGAGGATATCGCGCCCGAGCATCGCTGGCTCGCCGCGCCGCTGATCAGCCATGGCTGGAACGGCTATGACGTCGCCTTCCCAGCACATAGCCGCACGCTGCCGGGCCGCTACTACTCGGTTGAGTCGGAGCATTTCGATCGCGTGGTGCGCGACGCGCTGGGGCCGAAAGGCCTGCTGCTCGGCCGCGAGGCGGCGGACATCACGCCCAATGCCGTCGCGCTCGCGGACGGCGATCTGGTCGAGGCGGAGGGCGTCATCGATTGCCGCGGCGTCGGCGATACCAGCGCGCTCCAGCTCGGCTGGCAGAAGTTCCATGGCGCCGAACTCGCGCTGGCCGCGCTCAACACGGTGCCGCGCCCGCTGATCATGGACGCGACGGTGCCGCAGATCGACGGCTATCGCTTCGTCTATTGCCTGCCGTTCAGCCCGACGCGGATGTTCGTCGAGGATACCTATTACAGCGACACGCCCTCACTCGACATTCTCGCCACCGGGGACCGGATCGAAGCCTATGCCGATGCCGCGGGCTGGCAGGTCGACCGCGTGCTGCGCGAGGAAGTCGGCAGCCTGCCGGTGGCGATGGGCGGCGATCACAGCGCCTATTGGGCAGCGGGCGGCCGCGGCATCGCCAAGGCGGGCATGAAGGCGGGCCTCTTCCACCCGATGACCGGCTATTCCTTCCCCGATGCGGTCCGCACCGCCGCAGTGATTGCCGAGGCCCGCGACTATTCGGGGGAGGCGCTGCACCAAATGCTGTATGGCTATTCGCGCGCGCTCTGGCGCAAGCGCGGCTTCTATCGCATGCTCGCCGCAATGCTGTTCAAGGCGGCCGAACCCGAGGAGCGCTATCGCGTGCTGGAACGATTCTACCGTCTGGATGCAGGACTGATCCAGCGCTTCTACGCCGCGCAATCGACCTGGGGAGACCGCGTCCGCGTGCTTTCAGGCAAGCCGCCGGTGCCGATCGGCCGCGCCCTTGCCGCGATCTGGAACCGCTGATGCGCCGCGCTGTCGTGATCGGCGCCGGGTTCGGCGGCCTCGCCCTTGCCATCCGCCTCCAGTCCGCGGGGGTGGATACGACCGTGATCGAAGCGCGGGACAAGCCGGGCGGCCGCGCCTATTATTGGGAGCGCGACGGCTTCACCTTCGACGGCGGCCCGACGGTGATCACCGATCCCGACGCGCTGAAGGAGCTGTGGCGCCTCTCGGGCCACGACATCTCCGAAGACGTGACGCTCAAGCCGGTCACGCCCTTCTACCGCCTCTCCTGGCCCGACGGCACGACCTTCGATTACACCAACGACGACGCGGTGCTGGCGGGCGAGATCGCCAAGCTCGATGCCAGCGACATCGCCGGCTATCGCAAGTTCCTCGACTATTCGGCGAGCGTCTACGAGGAAGGTTATGTCAAGCTGGGCGCCAAGGCGTTCCTCGACTTCAAGTCGATGCTCAAGGCGGCACCGGCGCTGATGCAGCACCAGGCCTGGCGCTCGGTCTATTCGGTCGTCGCCAGCTTCGTGAAGAACGAGAAGCTGCGCGAGGCGCTGTCGTTCCACACCCTGCTCGTCGGCGGCAACCCGATGGCGACCAGCAGCATCTACGCGCTGATCCACAAGCTGGAACGTGACGGCGGCGTCTGGTGGGCCGAGGGCGGCACCAACCGGCTGATCGCCGGCATGATCACCCATTTCGAGCGGCTGGGCGGCACGGTGCGGATCGGCGACCCGGTCGACGAGATCCTGACGCTGGGCGACCGCGTCGTCGGCGTGCGCACGCATAGCGGCTTCGAGGTCGAGGTCGACGCGGTGGCGAGCAACGCCGATATCGTCCACAGCTATCGCGACCTGCTGCGCAACTCGCGCAGCGCCCGGCGCACCGCCGAGCGGCTCGTCAACAAGCGCTTCTCGCCCTCGCTGTTCGTCGTGCATTTCGGGCTGCGGGGCACCTTCCCCGACATCCCGCACCACATGATCCTGTTCGGGCCGCGCTATAAGGGCCTGCTTGACGACATCTACACCAACGGCGTGGTGAGCGAGGACTTCTCGCTCTACCTCCACCATCCGAGCGCCTCGGACCCGAGCATGGCACCCGAGGGCCATTCGACCTTCTACGCACTGGCGCCGGTGCCGCATCTCGGCAAGTTCCCGGCCGACTGGAACGAGGTGGGGCCGGTCCTGGAGTCCCGGATCCTGGCGGAACTTCAGCGCCGTCTGATCCCCGATCTGGCCGAGCGGATCGTCACCAAGTTCCACTATGCGCCGACCGACTTCCGCGACGACCTCGCCGCGCATCACGGCTCGGGCTTCAGCCTCGAGCCGATCCTGACGCAGAGCGCCTGGTTCCGCGTGCACAATCGCGACGATGCGATTTCGAACCTGTATTTCGTGGGCGCGGGTACGCATCCGGGCGCTGGCATTCCCGGCGTGGTCGGGAGTGCCAAGGCCACGGCGGAGCTGATGCTGGGCGAGATCGGGGCCTAAAATGCTCTCTTGAGCCTCTTAAGCCCCTCCTCCTGGCAGGAGGGGTTTGGGGGTGGAGGGATTCCAGGTTGGTCTCGGTGAGACACTGCCCCCCTCCTTTAAAGGGGAGGGGCTTAAGTGTGAGAAACGCCGCTCCCGAGTTTGGCGAAACTCCTCTCCCTCCCCGCCAAAACGCGCTATCAGCCCCGCCACAGGAGCACAGAATGAAGCGTATCGCCGTCTATTGCGGCTCGGCCAGCCCGGCCGATCCGGTCTATATCGAAGCCGCCCGCACCCTTGGGCGCACGCTCGCCGAGCGCGGCATCGGCGTCGTCTATGGCGGCGGCCGGCTGGGCCTGATGGGCGCGGTCGCCGATGCGGCGCTCGAGGCCGGCGGCGAGGTGATCGGCGTGATCCCAACCCTGCTGGTCAATGCCGAGGTCGCGCATCGCGGCCTCACAGCCCTAGAAGTCTGCGAGACGATGCACGAGCGCAAGGCGCGCTTCACCGAACTGGCCGACGGCTTCATCAACCTGCCCGGCGGCACGGGGACGATGGACGAATTGTGGGAGGCGATGAGCTGGGCGCAGCTCGGCTACCACGCCGATCCGATCGGCCTGCTCAACATCGCCGGCTATTACGACAAGCTCGTCGAGTTCTGGGAGCATATGGGGACGGTCGGCTTCGTGCGGCCCCAGCACCAGGGGCTGCTGCTGGTCGATTCCACCATTGATGGCCTGCTGACCAAGATGGCCGAGGCTGAGCCGGTGGTGCCGATCGCGCAGCTGCGCCGCGAACAGCTGTAATGCGCTTTCCCGGCCGCGATGCGATCGTCGCGACCGCGGGGGAGTCGATTGCCCGCGGCTCGCGCAGCTTCGCCGCCGCGAGCAAGCTGTTCGACCCCGAGACCCGCGAGCGCGCCTGGCTGCTCTATGCCTGGTGCCGCCGCTGCGACGACATTGTCGACGGCCAGGACCATGGTCATGGCATGACCCGCGTCGCCGACCCCGCGGCCCGACTGGCGGAGGTTCGCGAACGCACCGCGGCGGCGCTGGCAGGGGAATGGGTCGGCGACGCCGCGTTCGACGCGCTGCGCATCGTCGCGGCCGAGACCGGCATGCCGCACCGCTTCGCGTGGGACCTGATCGAAGGCTTCGCGCTCGACGCCGAGGACTGGCGCCCGCAGACCGAGGACGATCTGCTGCGCTATTGCTACCATGTCGCCGGCGTGGTCGGCTGCATGATGGCGGTGGTGATGGGGGTCGCGCCCGATGACGAGGCGGTGCTCGACCGCGCCTGCGACCTCGGCCTCGCCTTCCAGCTCGCCAACATCGCCCGCGACATCGGCGAGGATGCCGAAGCAGGGCGCTGTTACTTGCCGGCCGACTGGCTTGCCGAAGTGGGGCTGACCGCGGCCGACCCGATGGCCGACCGGAATGCGCTTGCGATCCTCGGCACACGGCTCGCCGATCGCGCCGAAGGCTATGAGATCAGCGCGCGCGGCGGGGCGGCGGCGCTGTCGTTCCGCTCGGCCTGGGCGGTGCTGGCGGCGGCCGACATCTATGGCGGGATCGCCCGCAAGGTGCGCGCGCGGGGCCCGCAGGCCTGGGACAGCCGCACCACCACCTCGGGCGGCGAGAAGCTCGGCGCTATCGTGAAGGCTTGGGGCCAGGCGAAACGTCGCGCCCCGACGCCGCGTCCGGCGGGGCTTTGGACACGACCTCGCTGAAGCTGACTCACGGGCAGACGCTTGAGGGCAGCGGCCCCTCACAAGCGTCATCCCGGCGGAAGCCGGGATCCAGTCGCCTCTCGCTTCCAGCTGGAGCCTTGATGTAGGCCCCAATGGATCCCGGCTTTCGCCGGGATGACAGAACAAAAGGCCTCCGCTCGCCTTACCCGTTCAACACATTGATCGCCGCATGCACCCGCGCCTCGATCTCGCGGCGGGGCAGCCCGGGCGGGATCGGCTCGCCGAAGCGGAAGACGATCTCGCCGCGGCGCATCAACCCCTTGCGCGGCCAGACAGTGCCGCTGCGCACCGCCACCGGCACCACCGGCAGGTCGAGCGCGCGGTAGAGTCCGGCAAAGCCCGAGCGGAGCGGCGGCGCCTCGCCCGGCGGCACCCGCGTCCCTTCCGGGAAGATCAGCACCGAGCGGCCGGTCGCCCGCGCCGCCTGCGCCGCGCGCATCATCGCCCGCAGCGCCGTCGCATTGGCATCGCGATCGACGACGATCGTGCCGTAGCGCTGCGCCGCCCAGCCCCAAATCGGAATCTTGGCGAGTTCGCGCTTCATCACCGTTGCCGGGCTGCCCAGCATGCGGGTGAGTTCCAGCGCCTCGAAATAGCTTTCATGCTTGCCGGCGAAGAGCAGCTGGCCGGCCGGCACCGTGCCTTCGATTCGCAGCCGCGCGCCCACGATGCTGCGCACCGACCATTGCAGCATCCAGGCCCAGAAATTGGCATGCGCCTGCAGGGCGCGGGTGCCGAACAGCCCGGCAATCGGCACCAGCAGCACCATCACCACCGACATGCCGTAGAAGAAGATCCGGAAAACCCAGGTCCGCACCGCGCCCATCAATCGACCCCCAGCAGCAGCGCCCCCCGGCGCACCAGATATTTGTGATATTCGCGCAGCAGCATCCGCCAGCCGGGGCGGCTCGGCACGCCGTCGCCGACGACCCTCACCCCCTGCAGCACGTGCCGCAGCTCGAGCTTGGCGCGCGCCATGTGCCAGTCGGAGGTGACGAGCCGGATCGTGCGATAGCCATGCGCGTGCACCCAGCGGCCGGTTTCATCGGCATTGGAGCGGGTATCCACCGCCTCATGCCCCAGATCGATGCAGCAGCGGAACAGGCCGCGATCGGCGGGGAATTGCGCCGCAAGCTCGCGCGGGCGCACGTCCGGATTGACGCCGCTCACCAGCATCCGCTCGGCGTCCTGGCGGCGCAGCGCATCGAGCCCGCGCTGGATGCGCCCTGGTCCGCCGGTCAGCACCACCACGGCATCGGTGCGATGTGCGCCGAGCGGCTTGCCGAGGCTGAACAGGAACAGCGCGAAGCCGGCGGCCCAGGCGAGCGCGAGCAGCACCAGCAGGAGGAACAGCCGCCGGATCACAGCTTGCGCCCCAGCGTGTGGAGCACGGTCAGCCGCGTCGCCACCGTCGCGAGCAAGGCGAAACCGATCGGCAGCAGCAGGAGCAGCGTCCAGTCGACCGGCGCGAGCGTTGCGCCGCCCAGCACCTCGGAGCCGGTCAGCGCCAGCTTGGTCTGGAACAAGGCGACCAACGCCAGCGCCGCCAGCGTGCCGATCGCGCCGCCGAGCAGCGTATCGCGCGCGATCCGCCGCTGGAGGAGCCGCGCTACCTGGAGGTCGGTCGATCCGAGCATGTGCAGCACCTCGATCGTATCGCGGTGCGTGTCCAGCCCCGCGCGCGCGACGAGCAGCGCCACGCCCGCAGTCGCCGCCGCGATCACCAGCACCAGCCCGATCGCCACCCAGAACAATGTCGCCAGCAGCGCCCGCACCGGCGACAGCCAGCGCGCGCTGCTTTCCACCCGCGCCTGCGGCGCCACGCGGCGGGCGGCTGCGGCCACCTGCGCCGCGGCGCCCGGCCCCGCGGCCACGTCGATCAGCACCGGCATCGGCAGATCGGGATCGAGCCCGGCATCCCCCAGCCAGGGCTGGACCAGCGCCGCAAGCTCGGCGCGATCGACCGCCCGCACGCGGGTGACGCCCGGCACCCGGGCGATCGCCGCGACCAGTGCCCCGGCCCGCGCATCGCGCACGCCGGCATCGGCCTCGACGAGTTGCACGGTCAGCTGGCCGGCGAGCTGGCGGTCGATTCCGCCCGCCGAGCGCGCGACGCCCAGCCCCAGCGCCCCCGCCAGGACGGTGAGGCACAGCATGATCGCCATGATCCCTGCCATCACCCAGCTGCGCTGCCCCTGCCCGAGCAGCCGCAGATCGATCGCGGCGCGCCGCCGAAATCCGGTCATGCGCGCCCCGGCGGGCGGCGCAGCAGGCCGCTGGGATCGACCATCCTGCCCTTCTCGACCCGGATCAGCTGCGCGCGCGGAATCCGGCCGATCAGGTGCAGGTCGTGCGTGGCGACGACGATGGTGGTGCCCAACCGGTTGAGCGCTTCGAACAGGTGCAGCAGCCGATCGGCCATCTCGGCATCGACATTGCCGGTCGGCTCGTCCGCGACCAGGATCTCGGGCCGGGCGATCACCGCGCGGGCGATGGCGATGCGCTGCTGCTCGCCGCCCGACAGCGTCGGCGGCTTGGCGGTGACGCGCGCGCTCAGCCCCACCCAGGCGAGCATCTCCATCACCGGCGCCTCGATCTCGCTCTCGCGCGCGCCCGCCACCCGCAGCGGCAAGGCGACATTGTCATAGGCGGAAAGCTGGGGGAGCAGCCGGAAATCCTGGAACACCACGCCGATCCGCCGGCGCAGGCCCGGCAGGCGCGCGCGTGGCAGGGCGCCCGCATCCTCGCCGAACAGCCGCACCGCGCCGCGGGTCGGCCGCTGCGCGAGGTAAAGCAGCTTGAGCAGCGAGGTCTTGCCGGCGCCGCTCGCGCCGGTGAGGAAATAGAAACCGCCCGCCGCCAGCGTGAAGCTCACGTCCGACAGCGTTTCCGGTCCGGTCCCATAGCGCAGGCCGACATTTTCGAAGTGCACGATGTTGCCCATGCGCCGTGCGGCCCGGCCTCCTGTTCGCGGTGCTGACGGGCCGCCATCGCACAGCCCCCGACATGGCTCAAGCCGCCGCCCGTCCCAAGTCGCTTGCTGGCCCGAATCGCCCCCGCTAGACTCGCGCATCCGCTGCGTGTCGGGCGGGTACCAGGGGGTTTTGCGCATGATCTTGGAGTGCAGCCAGTGCGGGTCGCGCTACGAAGTACCGGATTCGGCGATCGGGCCGGACGGGCGGACGGTCCGCTGCGCGAACTGCAAGCATAGCTGGTTCCAGTCGGCCGCGCCGCTGGAGCTGGCGGCGCCGACGCCCGCGCCTGCCGCCGTGGAGGCGCCCGCCGCGCCCACGGTCGCGGAGCCGGAAGCCGCGCCCGAGGCTGTCGTCATGCCGCGAACGCTGGCACGCGCGCCGGATCCCGAGCCGGACTATGATCCGTTCGACGCCCCCGAGCCGCGCAGGCGCAGCGGCCTGCGCTGGACGATCGCCGCGCTGGTCGCGCTGGTATCGGTACTGCTCGGCGGTGCCGCCTTGCTCTACTGGAAGGCGCCGCAGGTGCTGGTCCAGCTCGGCCTGCCGATCGGCGGCGCGAGCACCCCGCTCGTCTTCAGCGACAAGAATGTCGCGCTGCAGGCGCGGGCGGACGGCAGCAAGCTGTTCATCGTCTCGGGCAAGGTGCTCAACCCCACCGCCAGCCCCCAGCATGTGCCGGACATCCGCATCCGGCTGATCGATGCGCAGGGGGGAGAAGTCTATAGCTGGCGGATCACGCCGGCGACGCGAACGCTCGATCCGCAGGCGAGCTTCGACTTCAACGGCGCCAAGGTCGACGTGCCGAGCGGCGCCAAGACGGTGCAGCTCAGCTTTGCGAGCGAACTCGACGGGTGACGACCAGCAGGCGGCCGCCGTCGAGCAGCGCCGCCACCACCATGCCAAGCCCCGACGCCAGCACGAGCGCCTGCGGGCCCATCCCCGCCTGCACCAGCAACAGCCCCATGCCGCCGGTCACCACGAAGAAGGCGAGGATGCCGTTGATGCCCGCGGCGACCTGGTCGCCCAGCGAGCGCAGCGCATAGACGAATACCACCTGCACGCCGTCGAACAGGATGAACGGCGCCCAAAGCAGCAGCATCGTCGCGGCAAGCGCATGGACCTCGGCTGGTGCGGGGAACTGCCCCACCACCAGCATCGGTACGAGCAGCAGCGCCGCCGCGAGCAGTCCGGTCGCCAGCGCCGCGAGCGCGGCGGCGATGCCCGCGCGCCCGGCGGCGGCCTGCGGCACGCCCTCGCCCACCGCGTTGCCGACGCGCACCCCGGCTGCCGAGCCCAGGCCCAAAGCGACCGAAAAGGTGACGTTGTGGATCGAGAAGACGATCTGGAATCGAGATCCACTCGGTGCCGGGCGAAGGCACGACCTTCACGATGATCCTGCCGC
>JAPJRE010000304.1 GCA_030824725.1 Sphingomonas sp. | reverse complement strand
CCTTAGTAAGATCGTTACGCTACCTTGACAAAGTTCTTGTTTTGTTCTAGATGTTCCCCGGCAGCAGACGCGGGGGAATGCGCATGCAGACAGCAACGGAGCAACGGCGAGCTTTGCAATTTGGTTGAGGACGGGGCGACATGTGGGCCTTGATGAGGGCGGTGCCATTGAGGTCAAGTTCAACCCTTGGCATGATCCAGCCAATGGCCAGTTTACCTTTGCGGGTCGAGGGCAGGCGTCGACTGGACGAAGAGAGACCGGCGACCGGGCGCGTTCCAAAAGCGGAAGTTCTGAGGGTTTCCGTCCGGGTGGTGCGGATAAGGGCTTTGGCGGGGGTGGTGCGCAGAGCGGTTGGGATCCTCAAACGGGTCACCCTACCGGTGTCTTTCGTGCTGGTGGTGCTACGAGAGGCGCTGGAGGTGGCGGGGCAACCGGGAGTTGGACAGCCACATCCGCAAGGGGCGGACAAGCGGAACTTGGGCGGCGTGCCGCAACCAGCCAGGTGGCTACGGCAGGAAATGTTCGCGCCCAGGCGGAGGGCTCGCGGCGGCACATCTCTCGCAATGGCTATGACTATGAAATAGATGAGCATGGGCGAACTAGACGGGTGTCTGGGACATTGGTTCTCGCAACACCGCAGCCTCGATCGAGGAGTCTTCAGCGCAGCGCCGGTGGGGCCGATCGATTGCCGAAGGATGACGGTGGGCATTACATCGCGCCGCGCTTCAACGGGCCTACGGAGGCGTTCAATCACTTCGCACAGGACTCGAACGTCAACCGGGGCAGGTATAGGGCGATAGAGGATGAATGGGCGCGAGAGAAGCGTGCGGGACATCGGGTTACGGTCGCGATCGTACCGCATTTTCGAGCACTCTCTCAGCGTCCTACCACGATCGATGTCGTCTTCTATGTCGATGGCGTGAAGCGAAGTGTGAAGCTGCCCAATGAGCGGGAGGGAGGAGCGCATGTCCGCTGACGAGACGGAGCGTCTGCTTTTGGAGATTGGGCAAATGCTCGCGGAGGATGCCGAGTATCCCGTCGAGAACAGCTTGCTCCATGCGGAGGTCGATCCTGAGATGATTGCGCCTGCAGTTTTCAAGGATGGTGGTAATCACGTCATGTACAGGGATGTGGATCTGGATCGATGGAGTGAGATACTACTCGATCTCTGGTATGCGCAGGAGGGACCGGCGCGCTGGTCTGAAATCGAATATTTCATTCGTAGCGGACGTTTCGAAGTACAGTATTTTTACCCTGATGATCCGAGCCGTGCCGGGAGTTTCTTGGAGCGTCGTCGCGATTTGACGCGCCGCTACTACGGCGACAAGCCTGTCCTATATCCGCCCTGGGAGGAGGTCGGGGGCCCCTCCTACACCCTCTAAAGTGAAAGCGGCGCGGAGCGCGACCGATGGGTTCCGAGGCTGGTGTGACGGGGCCCCGCCTCGACCGGGGACACCCCTCCGGCAGGCCTTCGGCCTGCCACCTCCCCTTGCAGGGGAGGATCGCGAGTCCCAATAGGGATGACGGCGCCGCGCCACTGCGCTACAGCCGCCGCTCCCATTCCCCATTGGATTGCTCAATGACGCTCTATGCTCGTTTCGCCGCGCATCTGAATCTGGCCCTGGATGCGCTCGTCCTCGCCGGCGATCTGCCTGCGGGGCTGGAGCGACGCGCGATCACGGTCGAGCCGCCGCGCGATCCGAGCCATGGCGATCTCGCCACCAATGCCGCGATGGTGCTCGCCAAGCCCGCCGGCACCAATCCGCGCGCGCTCGCCGAAAAGCTGGTCGCCGAGCTGGAGAAGCTGGACGAAGTCGCCGCCGTGTCGGTCGCCGGCCCCGGCTTCATCAACCTGACGCTCCAGGAGGACAGCTGGCGCGGCGAAGTCGCCGAGATCCTGCGCGCGGGTGCCGACTATGGCCGCTCGTCGCTGGGCGCGGGGACGACCGTCAACGTCGAGTACGTATCGGCCAACCCTACGGGTCCGATGCACATGGGCCATTGCCGCGGCGCGGTGGTGGGCGATGCGCTGGCGAGCCTGCTCGAATATGTCGGCCACAAGGTCATCCGCGAATATTATGTCAACGACGCGGGCGGCCAGGTCGACGTGCTCGCGCGCTCGGCGCATCTGCGCTACCGCGAGGCGCTGGGCGAAACGATCGAGATCCCCGAGGGGCTGTACCCGGGCGACTATCTGAAGCCGGTCGGCGCGCAGCTCGCCGCCGACTATGGCGACAAATATGTCGATGCGCCCGAGAGCGAATGGCTGGCGCTGTTCCGCAAGACCGCGGTCGCGGCGATGCTCGTCATGATCAAGGACGATCTGGCGCTGCTCGGCATCCATCACGATCTGTTCTCGTCCGAGGCCGAGCTGCAGGCCGCCGGCAAGCCCGAACAGGCCGAGGCCTGGCTGCGCGAGCGCGGGCTCGTCTATGACGGCGTGCTGGAAGCTCCCAAGGGCGAGACGCCCGAGGATTGGGAGCCGGTGGAGCTGCCGCTGTTCCGCTCGACGCAGTTCGGGGACGACCAAGATCGCCCGATCAAGAAGTCGAACGGCCAGTGGACCTATTTCGGCGCCGATCTCGCCTATCACTTCCAGAAGGCGCAGTCGGCCGACCAACTGATCGACATCTGGGGCGCCGATCATGCCGGTACGGTCAAGCGGATCGTCGCCGCGGTGCAGGCGCTGACCGGCGGCGAGACCCGCTTCGACGTCAAGCTCGTCCAGATGGTGCGCCTGCTGCGCGCCGGCGAGCCGGTGAAGATGTCCAAGCGCGCGGGCAATTTCGTCACGCTCGCGGACGTGGTCCGCGAAGTGGGCAAGGACGTGGTGCGCTTCACCATGCTCACCCGCAAGGCCGACGCGCAGATGGACTTCGACTTCGCCAAGGTGCTCGAGACGTCCAAGGAAAACCCGGTCTTCTACGTGCAATATGCCCATGCCCGGGTGGCATCGGTGCATCGCCGCGCGGCCGAGGCGGGGATCAGCCTGGACGAGGCGGCGGACCTGTCGCTGCTCGACGGCCGCGAGCTGGCGGTGGCCAAGCTCGCCGCGCAGTTCCCGCGCGTGGTGGAAGCGGCGGCCAGCGCCCGCGAACCGCATCGTATCGCCTTCTATCTCTATGATCTGGCGGCTGAATTCCACGCGCTCTACAATATGGGCAACGACTCTGCCGATCGGCGTTTCCTGATCGCGGAGCAGCCGGCGCTGACCCGCGCGCGGCTGTTCCTCGGCCGCTCGATCCAGCAGGTCATCCGCAACGGCCTCGCGCTGATGGGCGTGGAGGCGGTCGAGGAGATGTGACGCCGATGCGCGGCCGGTACGACGACAGCGAACGGCTCCCCTGGCTGGAGACGGTGGAGGAGGCCTATGAGGAGCCGCGGCAGGGCCGCGTGTTCGTCACGGTCTTCCTCGCCCTGCTCGTGCTGGGCGCGGCGGGCGGCGTCTATTACTGGCTGCGGCACCAGGCGTCGCGCGACGGCAATGGCGCGCTGATCGCGGCACCGGCCGAGCCGTACAAGGTGCGGCCGGACCAGCCGGGGGGGATGCGCGTGGACGGCGAGGGCGACATCGTCTTCCGCACCAGCCAGGGCGGGCCGAGCGAGGCGGGGATCAATGTCGGCGCGCTGCCCGAGGCGCCGGTCGAGGGGCAGAAGCCGCGCGCGACGCCGCGGACCGGCCCCAAGGCGAGCAGCAGCGCGACGATCGCGCTGCCTGCACCGACCATCGTCAAGCCGACGCCGACGCCCAAGGTGGCGGCGGCGAGCCTGGCGGGCGAGGGGGCGGGGGCGCTGGTCCAGCTCGGCGCCTTCCCGAGCGAAGGCGCGGCGAACATCGCCTGGACGCGGATGTCGAAGCGGTTCGGCTATCTCGCGCCGCTCGGCAAGCTGGTGGTCCCCTTCGCCACGCCCGAGGGCAAGACCGTGTACCGCCTGCGGGTGAATGCCGGCAGCAATGGCCAGGCGCGCGAGATTTGCGGCAAGCTCAAGGTGGCCGGCGAGAACTGCTTCGTCGCGAGCTGAGAGGGGTTGCAGGGGCGGCCGGATCGGTTAGGCCTTGCGCCCATGAAGCCCGTGATCTTCGGCCTTTCCGGCCCGACGCTTACCGACGACGAACGCGCCTTTTTCCGCGAGGCGGCGCCGCTCGGCTACATCCTGTTCAAGCGCAATTGCGTGGATCCCGCGCAGATGCGGGCGCTCACCGACGATCTGCGGAGCTTGAGCGGGCGGGCCGACTTGCCAATCCTGATCGACCAGGAAGGCGGCCGCGTCGCGCGGATGCAGCCGCCGGTCTGGCCGGCCTTTCCGGCGGGCGCGGCGTTCGACGCGCTGTACGAGCGCGCGCCGATCTCGGCGATCGAGGCGGCGCGGGCCAATGGTCAGGCGCTTGCCGCGATCCTGCGCGAGGCGGGGGTGACGGTGGACTGCGCGCCGCTGCTCGACGTGGCGGTGGAGGGCGGCACGCCTGCGATCGGCGACCGCGCGTTCGGGCGCGATCCGATGCGGGTGGCGGCGCTAGGCCGTGCGCTGCTCGACGGGCTGGCGCGCGGCGGCGTGGTCGGGATCATCAAGCACATGCCCGGGCATGGCCGGGCGATGGTCGACAGCCATCTCGAATTGCCGCGCGTGAAGGCGAGCGCCGAGGAACTGGAGGCCGACCTGCTGCCGTTCCAGCGTCTGGGGTCGGCGCCGATGGGGATGACCGCACATATCGTGTTCGAGGCCTGGGACGCCGAGCTGCCCGCGACGCTCTCGCCGACGGTGATCCGCGACATCATCCGGGGGAAGATCGGCTTCGACGGACTGCTGTTCACCGACGATATCGACATGAAGGCGCTCTCCGGCACCGCAGGCGAAAAGGCCGAGCGCGCGCTGGCGGCGGGCTGCGACGTGGTACTCGATTGCTGGGCGCGGATGCCGGAGATGGTCGAGATCGTGTCCCGGATTCCGGATGCGCCGGCGGCGTGCCTCGATCGGCTGGCGCGGGCGATGGGATCGGTCGGCGCGGCGGAGGATGTGCCGCTCGCCGAACTGCTCGCCAAGCGGGATGCGCTTCTGGAACTGAGGTGAGCGTCTCCTCCCCCAGCTTGCTGGGGGAGGGGGACCGCCGCCGAAGGCGGTGGTGGAGGGGCCGCGCC
>JAPJRE010000303.1 GCA_030824725.1 Sphingomonas sp. | reverse complement strand
CCGCTGCCGAGTCCCACGCCCACGCCTGCGCCGACGCCTACGCCGGCGCCGACCAATTCCCCGGTGAACGCATCGCTGCTCGCGCTCACCGCCTCGGAGAGCTTCGACAACGACGCCACCGGGTTCGCCGGCACCTTCTATCCCGACGCCCGCGCCTGTGGCTGCCTCGCCGCCACCCGCACGCTGACGCTCCAGTTCGACACCGGCACCGGCGGCTACACGGTCAGCGACGGAGTCAACAGCGAGACCTTCCTGCCCGCGGACATCGATTCCGCGCAGTCCAATTCGGTGCTGCGCGTCTATCGCCATGCCGGCGCGGCCAGCGACTATACCCTGTCGCTCACCCTGCCCGGCACCAGCGGCGCGCTGACCTATCGCTATGTCGGCGGCGGCTTCTGGCAGCGCGCGGACACCGGCCCCAGCGGCGAAAGCACCTTCCGCTTCAACGCCTTTACCTATGGCGTGGAAACCCCGAACACGGCGCTGCCGCGCGCCGGCGGCGGCGCCTATGCGGTCGATCTGGTCGGGTCGCTCGGCTATGGCGTGCTCGAGAACCTGATCGGCGGCGGCACGCTGCAGGTGGACTTCGCCACCGGCCGGGTCGTCACCAGCGGCGAGGTCCGCGAGGTGTCGACCAGCACCGGCGCCACCATCACCAGCTCCACCTTTGTCGGCATCGCCCAGCTGGCGACCGGCGCCAACGCCTTTTCCGGTCTCTTCGCCTTTTCGGGCGGCGATCTCGCCGGCACGCTGGACGGCCGCTTCTACGGGCCGGGCGCCGAGGAAGTCGGCGCCGCCTGGAGCGCCGCCAATGCGGACGGCCGCGCCGCCGCCGGCGTGCTGATCGGCCGGCAATCGGGCTCGCAGGCGGGCAACGCGACCCTGGCCAGCCTCACCGCCAGCCAGGTCTTCTCGGGCGAAAGCGCCGGGCTGGGCGCGCAATATGACGATGGCAGCGGCGCCCTGACCGCCACCGCCGCGAGCAACCAGTCGCTGGTCGTCAGCTATGATGCCGCCGCGGACAGATATCTGGTGGTCGCCGGCGCCCGCACCGGGCTGTTCCCGGCCACCCCCGCTTCCGGTGCCCCCGATCAGCTGACGCTCGATGCGCTGAACGGCATGCGCTATGTCCGCGCCGGCCGCTGGGCGAGCAGCGCCAGCAGCAACGCCGTCACCACCACGCTGATCGATGCCTTCGCCTTCGGCATGCGCACCGCCGACTCTTCGCTGCCGCGGACCGGATCGGCGAGCTATGCCGTGCGGCTGGCCGGGGCGCTCGCCGATCTGAGCCAGAGCGGCCCGCTCGCCGTAACCGGCAGCGGCACGCTCAGCGCCGATTTCGCCAGCGGCGCCATCGCCACCAGCGGCACCGCCGCCGCCAGCTTCACCGATGCGGCCAATGCAACCACCACCAGCACGGGCAGCTTCAGCGGATCGGCGACGCTGTCGAGCAGCGCCAACAGCTTCACCGGCACGCTCAGCCTCGCGCTGCTCGCCGGCTATAACGGCGCGCTGACCGGCAGCTTCTACGGCCCCGCCGCCGATGAGGTGGGCGCCAGCGCCGCGCTGACCAGCACGAACGGCGAAGTCGGCGCGGTCAGCCTGGTCGGCGGCGCGTCGGCCGGCAGCCTGGCGGCGGGCAGCACGCTCGCCCCGCCCTCGATCGAAGGCGATGCCGCCACCGGCTATGGCGTGACCGGCCTGCCGGGCCTGTCCGAGACGCTGGTGCTGCTCACCGCCGCCGATCGCGAGGCGATCACCAGCGATGTCGGCTTCGACGTGTATCGCAAATTGCTCGCCTCCGGCACGGTGCAGGCGCGGATCTACGATGCGGGCAAGGGCCCGCTGGCGCTCAGCTATGCCAGCTTCGCCGAGCTCGCCACTCTCTCCAGCGGCGCGGCGGCGGGCAGCGATCCGCTGCGCTGGTATCTGCCCTTCGGCCAGCGCACCACCGCAGACCAGATGCCGCGTACCGGCACCGCCAGCTATGCCGGGCTGGTGTTCGGCAGCGGCACCGCCGGGGGCGCGGCCTATACGCTGGGCGGCACCAGCAGCTTCTCGGTCGATTTCGCCCGGGCGAGCGCCAGCGGCAGCCTCGCCATCACCGGCAGCGGCGCCGCCGGCAGCCGCGACTTCGGCAGCTTCGGCTTCCAGGGCGCGGGCATCTCGGCCAACGGCTTCACCGGCGCGCTCACCGGCGCGGGCGGCTCCGGCAGCCTCACCGGCTGGTTCTTCGGGCCGCAGGCGCAGGAGATCGGCGCGCGCTTCGATGCCGTGCGCACGCTGGCCAATGGCGACAAGGCGGTCCTGAGCGGCGCCACGGTCGCCAAGACGACCCCGTGACCGCGGCGATCCTGCTTGCGATAGCGCTAGCGGCGCCGACGCAGGAGAGCGAGCAGCGCCAGGTCTCGGCGGTCGAGCTGTTCGCGCTCGCCGCCCGAACCGAGGCGGCCGCCCGCCCGGGCGATGCCGAGACGATGTACCGCGCGCTCGCCAGGGATCCCGATGCCGAGGTGCGCGCCGAGGCACGCTTCCGCCTCGGCCAGCTGCTCGAACGGCTGGGCCGCAAGCGCGAGGCGGCGACCACCTATCGCGCGCTGCTCGACGAGAAGCCCGGTGCCGCCCGCGTTCGGCTCGAACTTGCGCGGCTGCTCACCCAGCTCGGCGACGAAGGCGCCGCCCGCCGCGAGCTGCGCCAGGCCCAGGCCGGCGGGCTGCCGCCGCAGGTCGCGCAGATCGTCGACCAGTTTGCCGCCGCGCTGCGCTCGCGCAAGCCCTGGGGTGCCAGCCTCGAAGTCGCGCTGGTGCCCGACAGCAACGTCAATCGCGCCACCGATGCGGCGACGCTCGATACCGTGCTCGCCCCGCTCCAGCTCTCGCGCGACGCCCGCGCGCAATCGGGTCTCGGTGTCCGCGCCGCCGGCCAGCTCTATGCCCGCGTGCCGATCGCGCCCAATCTGGCGCTGGTCCCGCGCGTCTCGGGCCAGGGCGATTTCTACCGGCAGGGCCGCTTCAACGACGTCTCCGCCTCGGGGCTGGTCGGCCTCGAATGGAGCCTCGGCCGCGATCGCCTGCGCCCCTCGATCGGCGGCACCCAGCGCTGGTATGGCGGCAGCCCCTATGCGCGCACCGCCACCGCCGCGATCGACTGGCAGCACCCGCTCGGGCGGAAGGCCCAGCTCACCACCAGTGCGACGATCGCCGGCACCACCTATCGCGGCAATGCGCTGCAGGACGGCCTGCTGCTCAACGCCGCCCTGTCCTATGAGCGCGCCTTCAGCGCCCGCGCCGGCGGCAGCATCACCCTCTCCGCCACCCGCCAGACCGCGCGCGATCCCGGCTATGCCACCGCCTCGGGCGCGGCGAGCCTGCTCGGCTGGCGCGAGTTCGGCCGCACCACCGTCTATGCCACGGCGGGCCTGCGCCGGCTGGAAGGCGACGCGCGGCTGTTCCTGTTCCCCGAGCGCCGCCGGGACTGGAACCTCAGCCTCGGCGCCGGCGCCACCTTCCGCCGCCTCCAGGTCCATGGCTTCGCCCCGCTCGTCCGGCTCGACTGGGAGCGCAACCGCTCCACCGTCGGCATCTACGCCTTCATCCGCAAGGCGGCGACGATCGGGCTCACACGGGCCTTCTGAAGCGGTCTCCGCGCTCTTCCTGAGTGACCCAATGTACAGGGGGTGCGGCAAGCTTTTGTAACGGATCGTCCGCCCTCCAGCCCCGCGGTGCGCCCTATAAACTCCGGTAAACCGCCCCAGCCAGGTTTACAGGAGCAGGATCTTGCACCCCGAACTCGCCACCCGCCTCGATTTCGTCGGCTACACCGCAGACAAGCGCGCGCTGCTCGCCGACGCCAGCGACACCATCCAGGCGGCGATGGCCCCCGCGCTCGACCGGCTCTACACCCAGATCGCCGCCCATCCGGAAACGGCGCGGATGTTCTCCGGCCAGACGCACATCGCCAAGGCCAAGCAGCTCCAGTCCGAACATTGGGCGCATCTCGCTGGCGCCGCCTTCGATGCCGACTATGTCGAGCGGGTGAAGCGCATCGGCGCCCGCCACGCCCAGATCGGCCTCACCCCGCAATGGTATATCGGCAGCTACGCGATCATCCTCGATTCGATGATCGAGAGCTTCGCCGCCATGGAGACCGGCCCGCGCCTGCCCTTCGGCCGCCGCAAGCGCGATCCCCGCTTCGACCAGCTGCGCGCGATCGTCACCGCCGCGTTGATCGACCTGGAAATGTCGGTCTCGATCTATTTCGAGCAGGAACAGGCGAGCCGCGCCAAGGCCATGGAGGCACTGCAGGAGCGCGAGACGGCGCTGTCCGGCCTGCTCGGCGCGATCAACGAGACGGTCGACGCGATCAAGACCGGCTCGCAGGAAATCGCCCAGGCCTCGGGCGACCTGTCGCGCCGCACCGAGGCCAATGCCGCCAGCCTCGCCGAGACCGCCGCCTCGGTGCAGGAGATGGACCAGCGCCTCAAGGCCACCGCCGGCAATGCCCGCCGCACGGTGGAGCGCGCGGACGGCGCCAAGGCGACGGTGGATACCGGGCGCGCGATCACCGAACAGGCCGTCGCCGCGATGGAGCGCGTGTCGGACAGCGCCAAGGGCATCGACAGCGTGATCGAGGGGCTCGACAAGATCGCCTTCCAGACCCGCGTGCTGGCGATGAACGCCGCGGTCGAGGCGGGCCGCGCCGGGGAAGCCGGCCGCGGCTTCGCGGTGGTCGCCGATCTCGTCTCCGCGCTGGCGATGCGCGCCGAGGAAGAGGCCGGCCGCGCCCGCGACCAGCTCACCGCCACCCAGGCCGACATCGTCGCCGCCGTCGGCATGGTCGAGAAGGTCGACGGCGCCTTGTCGAACATCTCGGGCGACGTGGCGACGGTGAACGAACTGCTCTCGCAGATGGCGAGCGACAACCAGGCCCAGGCCAGCGCGATCACCGAAGTCTCGACCACCATCGGCGAGATGGACCGCGCCACCCAGCAGAACGCGGCGATGGTCGAGGAAACCTCGGCGGCGGCGCAGAATCTCGCCCGCGAGGTCGACAAGTTGGCCCGCCAGGCCAACAGCTTCGGCACGGCCGACCCCGCCCCCGGCCCCAGCGCGGCCGCCCGGGCGACGGTGAAGGCGCTCGGCGC
>JAPJRE010000302.1 GCA_030824725.1 Sphingomonas sp. | reverse complement strand
GGCATGGGGGCATGGAGGCATGGGGGCACGGGCTGGTGCCGTCCGTCAGAAGTCGCTGCCCAGCGTCAGCGCGATGCCGGAGCCCGGGCGTGCCCGCCCCGCCACCCGCTGCCGCCAGTCGAGCGCGATCCGCACCGGCGCCGCTCCCAGCGGGACGGAGGCGACCAGCGTGGGGCCCACGTCCAGCCTTTGCACCCCGCGCTGCGCCGCGCCCCAGCTGCCGTCGCCTAGTCGCAGCGTGGCGACCCGGCCGGCAGCGACAGAGCCGGTTAGCCGCGCCGCGCCATCGGCATAGGGCTCGAAACGCGCGCGCAGGATCGCGCCTGCCTGGCCATAGGCCTCCAGCCTGAACCCGGCGACCGCGCGATCGACGCCAACCACGGCCCCCGCCCCTGGCCCGCCGCGGGCGCCGTCCAGCCCGACCCGCTGTTCGATGGCGAAGCGAAGCGGGGCGGCACCCGGCTGCCACTCCAGCCCCAGCGCGGCTTCCGCGCCCGGTCCCCGCAGCGGGCCGGCGACGCGGGCAAAGACGGCCAGCCGCCCCTGTCGGTCCAGCGTGCGGACCAGCCGCGCGCCATATTGGCTTCCACCGAGTTGCCCCGCTGCCGGCGCCGCACCGATGCCCTGGCCCGGCCGCAGCACCAGCCAGGCGCTGCCCGTCCATCGGCGCGGATCGGAACGCGAAGGCGGCCGGAGCACGGCCGGCACCGCCGCCGCCTCTGACGTCGTGGACACGAGGCCCGCACCTTCGGTCTGGGACAGCGGAGGCGGCGGATCCGCGCCGATCCGGGGCGCGGAGCTTGTGCCGTCCGGCAGCTTGGCACCGCCGCCGGCCCGCCGATAGCGGGCAGGTACCACCATGGCGGTGCCCCCATGCCGATGGATCGGCGCGATGCGGGGTTCCGCGACCGCCATCGCGGGCGGCGGTCCGGCGGTCGATCGGGCGGGACCGGGGAGCGTGCTCGGCCAGGTCAGCGCCAACCGGACACAGACCCAGCCCAGCCCAACCGCCGCGACGAACCGCAGCGGACGGCCGCGACCGATGCGCTTCATGCCGCCGACGGGCTCGGCTCGAACAGCGGTCCCGGAAACTGGTGCGTGGTCTTGTCCCATCGGAGCGGCCCGCCGGCGAGCAACCCGAGATAGATCCACAAGGCGCGTCGCGCGGCGAGCAGCGCGATATAGTTCGCCACGAGCATGCGCAGCGCCGCCCAGCGCCCCTCGCGCCAGCCATGCAGCCGCGTCACGAGCGCCGCGCGCATCGCCAGCCGCCAGCCGAGCAACGACAGGTTGAGGCCCACCAATGCCTCCACCCGCGCATCCTGCGCCGGGACGTCGATCCCGGTGACCCAATGGCAGAACAGCGAGAGCCCCCACAGCAACAGCGCGCAATAGGCGATGGCGAGCACCGGCATCGCCAGCGTGATCCGCCGGTCGCGCATCCGCATCCAATGATCGCCGAGATCCCAGCGTCGCCCCCAGCCGGTCCGGTCCCAGCCCGCGAGCGCGATGCCGACCATCCAGCGTGCCTTCTGTCGCACCGCAGCCTGCACCGTGGCGGGGAAATAGGCGCGCACCGCCACCGGCGGTCCGCCCGCGCGTTCGGGCTCGCGGACGAAGGCGGTGCGCGTCCCCATCGCGCGCAGGCTGAGGCCAAGCTCATAATCCTCGGTCAGGCTGGTAGCGTCGAACGGCATGCCCCGGTGCCCGGCGATCCGCGCCAGCACATCGCAGCGGATCGCGCATCCCACGCCAGCCAGCGGCAGGCTCGCCCCCAGCATCTGCCGCACCGGCAAGGTCGCGCCGTGGGACTGCGCGAACTCGTCGAGATAATGGCCCGATACCAGACGCGAGCCCGGCTGGCGGATGGGGGCGACCGGCAGCTGCACCGCGCCATAGGCTTCGATCCAGCGGGCATAGACGGCGAGCTCCCGCGGATGCACCACGTCTTCGGCATCGTGCAGCACGATCGCGGTAAAGGCCTCGCCCTCCGCCTCCGCCGCCGCATCCCGCTGCAGCGCCGCCCAAAGCGTATTGAGGCAGTCGGCCTTGGTGGTCGGCCCCGGTCGGGTGCCGATGACAAGCCGTATCCGAGGGTCGGCGTCCGCGACCGAACGAACTGCCGCGATCGTCGCCGGGTCATTGGGATAGGTGCCGACATAGATGCGATAGGGACCATGCTCCCAGCGGCGCAGCATCGATCGCAGCATCGGCGCGATCACCTGCGCCTCCTCCCAGGCCGGGACGAAGACGGCGAATCGGTGCGGGGCGGTACATGTCGGCGCGACAGGCGGCGGTGCCACCCTCCCGCGCCGCAGCAGGCAGTGGAACAGGAACAGCAGGTCCACCAAGAGATCGTCCACGCCGCCCAGCGCCAGGAACAGCGCGGCGAACAGCGTGCACTCCCGCGTCGCGGCATCGATGATGCTCAGCGTCATCCGCATTCCCCCCCGAGCGATGCGTCCGATTCGGACATCCGCATGCTTGCGATGAAACGCAGATAAGACAACCCGAACGTTTCCGGAACGCAAAATTTCGGGAAAAATTCAGCGGCTTTTCAGCGACCTTTTACACCATTCCGGATAAATTTGTCGGGAACACTTCGCACGATGCGCGCGTTATTGCGCCGCAACAGTTCCTTTGGATAACCCGCAACCTGATCCGGCCGCATCGACCATGTCGATGCGGCCGGTTTTTTATCACCAGTAGAAGCCGGGCAGCACCCGAACCACATAGCCGCGCCGCCTGTCGATCAGCAGCACGTCGTTATAATGGCGCACCCAGGCCTGATAGGGGGCCGGCCGCGGCAGGTGGTAGCGCCAGGGATCGCCGATCACGTAGCGCGGGCCGTAATAGGCCGCGCCGATCCGCGCGCCGGGCTGGAAGCGGCTGTAGCGGAAGGGCGCCCCCCAATTGCCGCGAGTATAGAGCGCGCGGTTACGGTCGCGCCACGACCGCCAGTCATTATCGCCCCAGCGCCGATCGCGATCGCGCAGATCCTCCCGATATTCGCGGTGCGCGTCGCGCAGGTCGCGCCGTTCCTCGCGGATGCGATGCGGATCGCCCGACCGTTGCGCGCGGCGCAGGTCGTGCTCGGCCTCGCGGATGTCGCGGCGATCTTCGCGCAGTTCGGCACGCGACTGTGCCATCGCGGTTGCCGGCACCAGCAAGGCGGGGGCCGCGATCGCAGTCAGCAGGGCGATTGGAACGAGCTTCTTCATAGGGTCTCTCCATCCTGATCCAGGCCGCCGGCCCGAAGGCCGGCTTGGGATGAGCTATGAAGAAGCGCCGCTGAACGTTGCGGTAACGGCCCCGTCAGCCAGCGGAAAGGATTACGGGCCGGTATTGCCGCCCGGCGCGCCGCCGGCACCCGCAGCGCCCACGGTGCCGATATTGCCGAACAGATCGGAGAAGAAGCTGCGGCGGCGGCCCAGGGTGGGCGTGGTCTTGCCATAGGGATCGATCGACGCCGCCAGCTCGACGCCGGTCTGGTCGATCGAGGCGACGTTGCCGGCCTGGTCGAAGCGGATGCGCAGCGTGGTCTGCGTCTTCACCTTGGGGTTGCGGAAGGCGAAGTTGCTGCTGTCGCGCGAGACGTAGAACCACTCGCCTTCGTTGAACTGGCTGGTGAAGCTGGGATGGCCCAGCGTCTGCATCACCGAGTCGCGCGTGTCGACGCCCGGCTGCACCGAGGCGACCAGGTCATGATCGACGACATAGCCCTGATGGGTCCGCACCGGCGTACAGGCGGTGGTGCCGAGCACGACCAACAACGCGGCGGTGCCGAGCGTGCGAACGGGAAGCGACATCAGGATCTCCAGGCAAACACGAGCGGCCCCCGGATTGCATCGCGGGCCGATCGCCTCAATATGCGGCAAAATGCGGCCAAACAAGGTCGCGACAGCGGAAGGCACGAACAACGACGATGCGAATGCTCCAGCGGCTCTTCGGCAAGCCCGATCGCGGCACTGCCCCGCAGCTCTATGCGGGCGTCGTCGCGCGCGGCCGTGCGCCGCACTGGTACACCGATGGCGGGGTGCCGGACACGGTCGACGGCCGGTTCGACATGATCGCCGCGGTGCTGTGCATGGTGCTGCTGCGGCTGGAGGCAGAGCCCGCCGGGATCCCGACCAGCACCGCGGTCGCCGAATGCTTCATCGACGACATGGACGGCCAACTGCGCGAGATCGGTATCGGCGACATCATCGTCGGCAAGCATGTCGGCCGGATGATGGGCATGCTCGGGGGCCGGCTCGGCGCCTATCGCAGCGGGCTGGCCGAGGCTGCGTTCGCCCCGGCGCTGGTCCGCAACCTCTATCGCGGCGAGGCCCCCGCGCCCGCCGCGCTCACCCATGTCGAGGCACGCTTGCGCGCCTTTCGCGATGCGCTGGCGGCACTGCCGCTCGCGCGTGTGATCGCTGGAGACCTTCCCGAATGACCGACCCCGAATTTTCCCGCCCGCACCGGCTCGACCAGATCGGCGCCGGCGAAAGCGACGTCCAGATCACCGCCGACGAGGCCGAGCGCGCCGCGCTCAGCAAGCGCTTCGGCCTCAAGGCGATCGATAAGCTTGACGCCGACTACCATCTCCGTCGCGATGCGCAGGGCGTGGTGGCGCGCGGGCATCTGTCGGCGCGGCTTACCCAGGTCTGCGTCGTCACCGGCGATCCGCTGCCCGCCAAGGTGGAGCAGGACTTCGCGATCCGCTTCGTCCCCGAACCCACCACCACCGGCGAGGACGAGGTGGAACTGAGCGAAGACGAGTGCGACACGGTATTCTACACCGGCGGCACGATCGACCTGGGGGAGGCCGCAGCGGAGACGATGGCGCTCGAGCTCGATCCCTATCCGCGCAGCCCCCGCGCCGCCGAGGTGCTGCGCGAAGCCGGCGTGAAAAGCGAGGAGGAAGCCGGGCCGACCAAGGCGCTTGCCGGCCTCAAGGATCTGCTCGCGAAGAAGTAGCCGCGCCGATCCCCCGCGCCAGCAGCTGCGCCACGACGTCGGCGATCGCCTCGGGCGGCGTGCCTTCGTCCCACACGCTGTAGCGCAGGCCGAGAAACACGTTCATCCCCATGATCGCCCAGGCGTGGATCTCGCCGACCTCATCGCGCACCTCGCCGCGCTCGGCGGCGGCGCGCAGGCGCGCAGCGA
>JAPJRE010000301.1 GCA_030824725.1 Sphingomonas sp. | reverse complement strand
TCCTACCCCTCTTCCCTCCGCGCATTTCTATACCTGCCGCGGCGGCAAGGCAAGCTCAAGCGGCGTTCAGCCGCAGCGAGCGGGCACGGTCGCGGCCGGCTGCCTTGGCCTCGAACAACGCCGCGTCGGCACAGCGATACAGCGCCTTCCAGTCCAGGTCGGTGGCCAGCGCGCCGCTGCACGTGCCGATGCTGGCGGTGATCGTCAGGTCGAACGGCATGCGCGCCCTGCGCAGACTGGCGAGCAGGGATTCGGCCTCGATTGCCTGCGCGACCGGGGTGAGCAGCGCGAATTCCTCGCCGCCCATCCGCGCGATCAGCACGGCGTCCGGCACGGCGCCCCGCAGCGCGGCGGCGAACAGGCGCAGCACCTCGTCGCCCCCGTCATGGCCGAGCGTTTCGTTGACCCGCTTGAAATGATCGATGTCGACGAGGAGCAATTGCTGATGCTCGGCGCGCCCGATCGCTTGGTGGAGGAAGGCGCGGCGGTTCAGCAGCCCGGTGAGCGGATCGATGTCGGCCAGCTTGCGCGCGACCACTTCGCGGGTGATCGCCGCGTCGCGTTCGTCGCGCAGGAACTTGATCCGATAGGCCACGGCGAGCGACGAGATCAGCGCCTCTGCCCCCATCGACACGACCGTGGAATTGTCGATCCAGAAGTTCCAGCCGATCAGATGGAGCGAGTTGAGCACCCGCAGCACCGCCAGCAGGATGGGCGCGCACCATGCGACGGCGAACAGCCACAGGAATCGCGAGCGCTGGTACCATGCGCCCCACAAGGTGGGCACGACGATGGCGAGCAACCCGACGATCGTCAGCGCGTAGAGCAGATCGGCGATGCGCAGATTGATCGCGCCGAACGCTGCGACTCCGAAGGCCGAGAGCGGCACCGCCATGGCGATGACGTTCGAGCAGCGTCCCACCCAGCGTGGCAGGTCCTTGTCTTCGAAGAAGCTGCGCGTGAACAAGGCCGCGGCGCCGCCCGCCAGCCCCATGAACAGATAGTTGAGCCGCAGGCGATCGTTGTTCGCCAGCGCCGGCGCCAGCCAGGCAAAGGCTCCCGACGAGGTGATCGTATAGCCGAGCAGCGCCGCCAGCAGCAGGCAGTAATGGAGTTGGAACCGATGCCGCATCGCGCACCAGAGCGCGAGATTGTAGACGATCAGCGCCAGCGACATGCCTGCGAAAAAGGCATAGAGCGCGGCCAGCCCGAGATTGGCGGCATCGCCTTCGGCGAGCGTCGCGATCCGCGGCCCCAGCAAGATCCCACGCGCGTTGGCGGCATTGTCGACATGGAACAGCACGCGCACCAGCGCCGGGTCGCGCACAGGAACCGGGAGCTGCGCGATCGCGCCGAGCTGGATCAGCGGGGCGATCCCGCGCGCGTCGCTCCGCCAGCTGCGGATCACGCCGTCTGCATAGACGAGATGGATGGTCAGCCCGTCTTGCCAGACGCTGCCGAAGCGGATGACCAGGGGGGTCGCAAAGGTGGAGCGGCGATCGATCACGCTGGTCATCGCCCAGAAATTGCCGGAACCGAAGCGGTGCTGCGGCGTCGTACAGTCGAACCGCTCCGGGTGCCGGGCAAGGGCATCCGCGCGCTGCCCCGTGTCCGACAGCAGGCAGACGCCAAGCGGTTGACCGGCCACGCCCGCTTGGGCATGTGCCGGGGGCACGATGCACATTAGCAGCGCGGCAAGCGCGATGCAGAGCAGCCGGCGGGAAAGGGCGCTAACCATGGTGGCGTCGCTACGCCTGTCGGACAAAGAAGACGTAAATGAGGCCGATGGCTGGCACTGCTGACATTGCCGGAACGCCCGCAGCCGGGCGCAACCCCTCGCCCGCGGCGACAGGCGCATCCGCACCCGATCGCCGCCTGGAAGTCGTGGACGTGCTGCGCGGTTTCGCGCTCATGGCGCTGTTCCTGGTGCATGTCATCGAAAGCTACGAGCTGTTCTGGGCCGGCGAAAAGCCCGGCCTGATCACGGATGTCGTCTTTGCCCTGTTCATGGGCAAGAGCTTTTCGCTGCTGGCGCTGTGCTTCGGCTTCAGTTTCTTCATCCTGATGGATCGGGCGGCGCGACGCGGGCAGGATTTCACCGCGCGATTTGCGTGGCGGCTGCTCCTCCTCGAAGCCATCGGTTTCCTTCATGCGCTGATTTACCGCGGCGACATCATGCAGACGCTGGCGGCGATCGGCTTCCTCCTATTGCTGTTCAACCGCGTCCGCAGCAAGGCCGTGCTGCTGGGCGGCGCGCTGTTCTGCCTGATCGGCCCGAGCCTGATCGTCCAGCTGGTCGCCGGCGGCCTGGGGGCGGCGTGGGCGAACGGGCCGGCGCAATCCTCGGTAGATCCCGGCATGCCGGTCTATCTCAGCGGCGATCTGTGGCAGGTGCTGCGGGTGAACCTCTGGGACGGGCAGCAATCCAAATACTGGTTCTTCCTCGAATATGGCAGGATGGTGCAGATCCTGGGGCTGTACCTGCTCGGGCTGGTGCTCGGGCGGAGCAATTTCTTCGGCGATCTCGCGAAGAGCCGGTCATGGCGCCGGGTGGCGCTGCCGGCGGCGGCGGTGCTGGCGGTGGGCCTGTTCTTCGCGCGCGAGCCGCTGCGCGAGGCCTTTGTGGGGCTGGGCTGGGGGATCGGTGCGAACCGGGCCTTCTGGGCGCTGATCAACCTTTGGCTGGACCTGGCGGGCACCGCCTTCTGGGCGCTGCTGGTGATCCTGCTGTTCGACAGCCCGGCGCGCCGTCTGGTGCAGCCGCTCGCCGCGCCGGGGCGGCTCACGCTCACTTACTATATTCTCCAATCGGCGGTCTTCGTGCCAATCTTCTACCATTATGGCCTGGGCAAGTATGACGATTGGGACGCGGCGACGCGGCTGTGGATCGCGCTGGCGGCGATCCTGGTGCAGATCGTCGCCGCGCACTGGTGGCTGGCGCGCTTCCAATATGGCCCGATCGAGTGGGTGTGGCGCGCGCTCACCTATCTGCGGTGGGACATTCCCTTCCGCCGCAAGGGCCGGGCTCCGGCGCGCTGAGACGCCGGAGCGGTTCGATCAAATGTCCTGCACCAGCCGCCCGTAGAGTTCGGGCCGGCGATCGCGGAAGAAGCCGAACGCGGCGCGGTGGCGCTTCACCCGATCGAGATCGAGCGTCGCGGTGATCACGCCTTCCTCGGTGCGATCCAGCTCGGCGAGGATGTCGCCGCGCTCGTCGGTGATGAAGCTGGTGCCGTAGAAGGTCTGGCCATGCTCGGTGCCGACGCGGTTGGCGGCGATCACCGGTACGACGTTCGAGACCGCATGCCCCACCATCGCGCGCCGCCACAGCCGGGCGGTGTCGAGGCTGTCGTCATGCGGCTCGCTGCCGATCGCGGTCGGGTAGAAGAGCAGCTCGGCGCCCATCAGCATCATCGCGCGCGCGGTTTCCGGATACCATTGGTCCCAGCACACGCCCACGCCCAGCGTGGCGCCGGGGCCGTCCCACACCTTGAAGCCGGTGTTGCCGGGGCGGAAGTAGAACTTCTCCTCATAGCCCGGGCCGTCGGGAATGTGGCTCTTGCGATAGACCCCCGAGACCTTGCCGTCCGGACCGATCATCGCGAGGCTGTTATAATGGTGCGGGCCATCGGCTTCGAAGAAGCTGGTCGGGATGTGGATCGAAAGCTCGGCGGCGAGCGCCTGCATCGCCAGCACCGCCTTGTGCTCGGTCACCGGCTTGGCGTTGGCGAACAGGCCCTCGTCCTCGACGCGGCAGAAATACTCGCCCTCGAACAGTTCGGGCGGCAGCACGACCTGCGCGCCGCGGCCGGCCGCCTCGCGTACCAGTTCGGAGACGCGCGCGATGTTCGCGTCGATATCGTTCGAAAAGGCGAGCTGGAGCGCGCCGACAGTGATCTGGGTCATGCGCCGCCATGTAGTCGATGGCGCGTCCAAATCCAGCCCTTGCCTGCCGGATCCGGGATGCGCGCGCGCGCTCTTGCGCAAATTCAGAGCCATCGATCCGTGCAGGTATCGGCCGCTCTATAGACCAAGGAGAAGGTCAGCGGCGGGGGGCACCCGGCCGCTCGGTCGCGATGCGTGGAGTATGTGAATGACGATCAAGCAGAAGCTCCTCGGCTGCCTCGCCCTGTTCGGCATCACTACGCTGCTGCTGGTCGGCGTCGGCTATTGGTCGGCGCGGTCGAGCGAGGCGGCGCTTTCCACGCTGCTTGCCGATCGGGTGAAGCCGCTGCGCGAGCTGAAGGTGGTGGCCGATCGCTATGCGGTCGAGATCGTCGACACCGCGCACAAGGCGCGCAACGGCAACATGGCCTTTGCCGAGGCGGCGACGAAGGTTGCCGCGGGCAGCGACGAACTGCACAAGTCGTGGCGCGCCTATCGCGCCACCCGGATCGAGGGCGAGGAGGCCAGGCTGGCGCCCGAAGCCGAAACCCGGATGAAGGTGGCCGACGAGAAGGTCGAGCGGCTCGGCAAGATCCTGAGCGCCGGCGATGCGGCGGCGCTCGACGGCTTCGTGCGCAACGAGATGTATCCGGCGATCGACCCGGTTTCGGAGGCGATCGCCAAGCTCGTCGACCTGCAGATCAAGATTTCGGAGTCGATCGCCGGCAAGGCGCAGGCCGCCGCCGGGTTCGCCCGCCTTTCGATGGCCGCGCTCGGGCTGCTGGCGGGCGCGGTGCTAATCGTCTCGTTCCTCACCATCACCCACAAGGTGATCGCGCCGATTCGCCGGCTGGCGGAGATCATCGCCGAGCGCGCGCGGTCCTCGGGCGAGGCGCGGCTGCCGCATCTCGAGCAACAGGACGAGATCGGCGACATCACCCGTTCGGTCGACGGCTTCCTGAAGGCGGCGATCGCCAAGGAGCGCGATCGCGCCGAAGCCGCCGCTGCCGAGCAGACGACGGTCACCACCGCGCTGCGCGACAGCCTTGCCGCGCTCAAGGCGGGCGACCTGACCCGCCCGGTCACCGCGGCGTTCCCCGCCGCCTATGCCGAGCTGAAGAGCAACTTCAACGAGGCGCTGGACAATCTGCGCACGCTGATCGGCATCGTGATCCAGAGCGCGCAGGGGATCAGCACGGGCTCCAAGGACATCGCCCAGGCCTCCGAGGATCTTGCCCGCCGCACCGAAAGCACCGCCGCCTCGCTGGCCGAGACTGCGGCCTCGATCGGCGAGATCGACGGCCGGCT
>JAPJRE010000009.1 GCA_030824725.1 Sphingomonas sp. | reverse complement strand
GAAGGCACGGCAAAACCTTAGCGTATATCTGGGTCCGTTCTGTGTACCGACCCCGACGGGGGATGCGGTGCCCGCCGCCATGCTCGCGCTGCTCGCCGATCAGATCGGGTGCGTAGCCGACGACTTCACCGGCTATGCCACGCGCCCCACGACATTGCGCGAACACCGGGCCGAGATCGAAGCTCTGCTCGGTCTGCGCGCCTTCGCGCGGGTGGATGTACGGGCGATGCTGGCGCTGGGATCGGAGATTGCCGCTTCGACTGATAGAGGTGAGACGATCGTCACAGGCATGGTCGATCGCTTGCGGGCGGACCGGATCGTACTGCCGGCGACATCGACGCTGGAACGGCTCGCCCTCATCGTGCGGACACGGGCGCGCAAGGCGGCCCATTCCAATCTGATCCGCGACTGTTCGACCGAACAGGAAGCCGCACTCGAACACATGATCGCCTCCGACGATGATGGGCGCACCCGGCTAGGATGGATACGCGAATGGCCGGAAGCACCATCGGCCGCGAACCTGAAGGGAATCGTCGAACGGCTCGACACCGTGCGCGGCATCGGGATCGCGGCTGATCGAGCACGACGTATCCATGCTGCTCGCTATGCCGTCATTGCGCGGACCGCCGGCATCGTCACCGCCCAGCACCTGCGGCGTCTCGAACGTCCGCGCCGGCTCGCCATGCTCGTAGCTTCCGTGATCGAGATGGAAGCGACGTTGACCGACGCCGCGCTGGTCATGGTGGAGAAGATGGTGGGCGCGCTGTTCCGCCGTGCCGACCGCACCCGCTCCGATCGGCTGCTCGGCCAGGCACGGATGCTGAAGGACACCGCGCGTTTCCATGCCCGGCTCGGTCGCCTGCTGGTAGATGCTCGTGCGAGCGGGCGCGATGCCTTCCGCGCGATCGACGCGAAGATGGGCTGGGATCAGCTCGAACGCAGCATCCGCTTTGCCGAGGATCTGACGCGCTCGGCCGATGACGGGCTGGAAGAAGTGGTCGAACGCTATCCCGCCGTGCGGCGTTTCGCCCCGACGTTTCTCGCCGCTTTCACCTTCCGCACCGCGCGGTTGGCTGATCCGCTGCTCGGCGCGATCGAGGTGCTGCGCACGATGTACCGCGACGGTCGATCGGTCCTGCCGAAGCGAGTGCCGACCAGCTTCATCAAGCCGCGCTGGCGCAAGGTCGTGCAGCCGGCGGAAGGGACGATAGACCGGCGCGCCTATGAGATCGCAGTGATCGCCCACCTGCGCGAGCGGCTCGGCTCGGGCAGCATCTGGGTGGACGGCAGCCGCGCCTATCGCACGCTCGACGACTATCAGCTGCCCATGCCCGCCTTCGAAGCGATGCGCGCGAGCGGCGATCTGCGCCTGGTTGTGCCGACCGACTTTTCCAAATGGTACGAGGAACGCCGCACCCTGTTGGCCCGGCGCATGACGGAGGTGGAGCGCGCAGCCGCAGCGGGCGAGCTGGTCGATGTGACGATCGAACGCGGGCAGTTGCTCATATCGTCGATCCGGCGATCCCCGTCCGACGATGCCGATGCGCTAAAGGCCCGGCTCTACGCGATGCTGCCGCGCGTCCGAATCACCGATCTGCTGGTCGAGGTCGCCGCATGGTCGGGATTCGCCGACCGTTTCGTCCATGCGCGCAGCGGCGCCCCCGCCTCCGACCAGTCCGCGCTGATGGGTGCGATCCTCGCCGATGCGACCAACCTCGGCCTGGGCCGCATGGCCGAAAGCTCGCGCGGGCTGACGTTGTCTCGCCTGCGCTGGACGGCGGAATGGCATGTGCGCGACGAAACCTATCTGTCGGCGCTGGCGGCGATCGTCGATTGCCATACCGCGCATCCGCTCGCGGCGGTCTGGGGACCGGGCGATACATCGTCGTCGGACGGGCAGTTCTTTCGTGCCGGTGGTCAGGGCGAGGCCCGCGCCGATCACAACGCCCGCTATGGCACCGAACCAGGCGTGCTGTTCTACACCCACGTCACCGACCGCTTCACGCCGTTCCACACCAAGGTCATCGCCGCCAATGCCGGCGAGGCCGCGCATGTCCTCGACGGCCTGCTCGACCATGAAAGCGAGCTGGTCATCCGCGAACATGCGACCGATACCGCCGGCGCGGTCGATCATGTCTTCGGCCTGTGCCATCTGCTCGGCTTCCGCTTCGCGCCCCGCATCCGCGACCTCAACGAGCGCCGGCTCTACAGCCTGTCGCCGCTCGACTCGTGGCCGACGCTGCGCCCGCTCGTCGCCGGTCCGGTCAAGATCCGCGCGATCGAGGAGAACTGGGACGAAACCCTGCGCCTTGCCGCCTCGATCCGCGCCGGCACGGTGAGCGCCTCGGTCATGCTCCGCAAGCTGGCGGGCTTCCCGCGTCAGAACTCGGTCGCCCGCGCGCTGCGGGAGATAGGTCGGATCGAACGCACCCTGTTCATGCTCGACTGGTTCGATGATCCCGACCAGCGTCGTCGCACCGGCAGCATTCTCAACAAGGGCGAGGCCCGCAACGCGCTCGCCCGCGCCATCTTCTTCAACCGCCTCGGCGAACTGCGCGACCGCACCTTCGAGAACCAGCGCCATCGCGCCTCCGGCCTGACCCTCGTCACCGCGGCCATGACGCTCTGGAACACCGTCTATCTCGACCGAGCTGTCCGTCATCTGCGCGGCAGCGGCGTCGACGTGCCCGACGAGCTGCTCGCCCACGTCGCCCCTCTGGGCTGGGAGCATATCGGCCTCACCGGCGACTATCTCTGGGGCGAGATCGACAAACCTCGCGAGCGGTTCAGGCCGCTGCGCCTCCACCAGCAAAGCCGGGACGCTTAGCGTACGTTTTCGACCATCCTCTCACCGGTCCCCGTCATGGGCGGTTTCTATTGGCTAGGGATCACAACAATCCGTTTTTGGCCGATTTGGGCAGGAGGCTTCGCCTTGGCAAACCTCTTCATGAGCCTGTTGGGGGGCCTGCTGCCTCGCGTGCCTCTCTTCGTGTATCATACCCAGCTCGGGATCTACGCCTATCTCGCGCTTGGGGCTCTTGCAGTCGGAACATTCCGATTGCCGCGACACGCTGAACCCCTCCTACGAACGGGATCGAGACAATCATGGAAACAGCACATGAGGGAGACGAGCTGATCGATGTCGTCGTTCGTCTTCCACGAAAGGCCGTCGAAAATACGCTTCTATCAGCAGTTTGCGACAACAAGGAGATCGGCAGCCATCGCTTGGGCGAGGCAAAGGCACTGCTGACGGGTCGGCAGAAGCTCGCCGCCTGTTTCAGCGGGGTTCGTTTCAGCGATCCGAGCTTCGATATGATCCTGCAGCTTTATGTCGCGACGCGGGAGGGGCGTCGGGTCACCGTTTCCCAGCTTTCCAGCTTGAGCGGCGGATCGAACACCACCGCTTTACGCCACATCGAGCACCTCGAAGCGTTAGGCTACGTCAATCGCGAGGCGGACCAGGACGATCGGCGTCGCGCAAACGTCGAGATGCTGCCCCCGCTGTCAGCAGCCGTGGACCAGTGGCTGGACTTGCAGATGGCCGCCTCACGCCTGGGATGCTGACATAGTATGATCGCGGACATGTTGGTTGGGGCGATCGCGATACGATCCGCGTGGAACTGAAGTCTGAACCGACACAGTGATGTCAACGCCCTCGATCCTTGTCGCGTGGCGGCGGCGACTCTGCCGATGCCACGCGACCGATTTCCGGGTCCAGCCTGTCGCCCGATTTGATCCGGTCGGCGACAAGTTGGCGCGTTGACTCTCCGATCATCCCGACCATGCGGGCACTTTCGCCACGATCACGGGCCGTCTTCATGGCCGCATCGACGATCGCCTGCGCGGACGCAAGGCGAGGGTCGGCGTGGTTCCTTTCAGCCGTATTCTTCAGGAATAGTTCTGCAAGGCGCTCCTGCCCGGGCGAATACCCCGGAGGCAGGATCGGCCGTTCCAGAGCTCGCACGGCGCGCTGAAGCTGCGCAGGTTGGTGATTATTGATCTGGATGCCCAGCGCTGCACCGATCTCGCGAACGCGTTCTAGCGGCGTTTGCTGAGGAGTTATCACGGCCTCGACCTGACGAATGCCAAGATACGTCAGAAGATGGGATTGGTAGATTGGCCCTTTTGCATGCCGAACATAGGCAAGTTCGATACGCGCATCAGCTATGGAGGAGGCGGGCGCTCCCTCCTTTATCAGCTCGCGCAGTCGGTCGGATGCCTGCTGGCGAGCGGCCGGTAAATAACGTTCCAGCTCCTCACGCGCCTTGGCGAGCGTGACCCGGTAGCGTTGCCCCTCGGGCGGTGCGCGTTTGGGAAGCATGGCGACCCCGGCGGGGCCTATACGCGCCTCGGGCGCGAGGTCGCGCTTGATCGCCGCTGCGGAGAGGACTGCGGCCATGCCTCGATGATCGCCCGTCAGAAAGCCGTGGCGGGACGCCTCCATCCACTTGTCCTTCTCGATCGCGGCGATGCGGATCGGATGGCCCGCTTCGCGGGCGAGCTGCGCCGCATGGTGGCGCATCGTCCGCCCATTTCCTTCGCGGAAGGGATGGATGGCATTGATCTCGTTGATGTGGTTGCCAAGCTGGTCAAAAAACTCGTCTCGAGGAAGCCCGCGCAAGCCATGTTGCGCTCCTACTTCGGCAAACCGCTTGTCGAGTTCGCGCGCCAGATAGGGCACAGCCGCAAAGCTGGACCCGCCCTTGGCGATGTTGACGGTGCGATCCTGGCCGGCCCAATCATAAAGGTCTTGGAACAGATGCTTGTGAAGCGCGCGATAGCCCTCGGCCGTTACCGGAAAGGTCAGGCGCGCGGCCTCCGCGCCGCGCGCCAGGGTCAATCTCCGCTCGGCCTCGGCTAGGGTCTTGTCGTCGGTGATACCGAGCCGGTTCCGAAGGGTATCCGTGCCGGGATATGTATATGGATCGCTTGCCAAGGTCAGGCAGCGATCTGACGTGTCCCGGTCGGATAGAGACTGAGGATGATCGAGGGCATGAACGAGGGCGGAACGCCCTCGTCGAGCATCATCGCAAACATCGCATCTTCTTCGGAGGTCGGCGTCATGTCTTCAATGACAAGGTTGGCGCGCGACTCCGCTACGTCCTCGCGCCAAAGCGCGATCTGCTCGGCGGTGCCGCGCTCAAAGTCCATCTGGCGGATGCGCTCGCGCAGCGTCTCAAGATTGATCTCGGCCATCGCGCCATCCTTTCTGACGTTAACTTTAGGCCTTTTGGGGCGATTCCTCAACAAATCACTTGTGAATACAGTCGAACGGCACGTCGTGATCCGCGCTCGGTTGAACGCGGATCAGCAACCGGAAGGGTCAATATTCGCTCGCCAGCATGATGGTCAGCACGCGCTTGGTTTGTCGCTCATCCCATGGTGTTTCGCTGCCATAGGTAAGCGTGTTGTCGTAGCAATCCACTTTCCAGAAAACCGTACCGGCAACGGCCCTCTCATCGCTCGGCCGCTCATCCGTCCACTTTCCCGTTGCGAGCCGGTAGACCGCGCCAAAATCATGTTCTCCGTAGGGGTCGTTGCCCTTGTCGAACTGCGAGAAGCCGACGATTGCCGCCAGCGCCAGGAACCGGTCGGCATCGGGAAGGGCCTGAACCCCCTGCGTGATATTGACGAACGAAGCGGTGCCGGGATGACTCCGGGCCGCATCATTCAAACGACGGATGGTATCAAGATGTTCGGGGCTGTGCATGGCTGATCCTCCTTCTGGCATGGGCCGCAAGGCCGCTTGGCCTCACGGCCCTGCCTGTCCGGCGAGGACGGGTTGGGGAGGGAGAGCGAGAATCTGCCGCTGGCGCGGGCGAGCCGCCCTAGCGTGGCCGACGCCTGGCGCCGGGTGCCACGCTTGGCGGATTACACGGGCGGCTGATTGTCGTTCGGGAACGAAAGGGCGGCGCCCTTGGCGTTCCCCCCGAGGTTGCGGAAGGACGATGGGGATCGCGCCCGTCGCGTGGCGGTTGCACGGCAGGTTCTGCTATCCGCGCTGCGCTTCCGCCACATCGCGCAACATCGCGACCCAACAGGCAAGAATCAGTCCTTCGTTGGCTGACGTCTCATTCGTCACGCCGGCATACATCCCCAGCAGGTTGGCGATCTCGTGGAGCGAAATGCTGCCCTGGCGCGCCATCACAGAGGCGATCAGCGCGAGCGCGCCGCCCATGGCGCGCACCAGCGCTGGATCGCTGTGGAATTCAGAAGCAGCAAGATCCTCGTCCGGCAGTTCCTCGCCAGGTTTCAGCGGTGCTTTCCGTTCGGTGGCATCGATCGCTGCCTGGAGATGGACCGCAGCACGCGCTTCGCCGGCTTCGTCGAGCATGGCGATCGCCTCGCGCATGAGGGCGATCGCGCGTCGCCGCATCGAGGCCAGATCTTTCACGTCTTCGTCTCGCGCGGCCAGGCCGACGCGATAGCCCCCACGCAGTCAGACGTGCTGGCGCTCGCGATGCAGATCTGCTCTCGGGAAAGGGCCTCAAGATGCCCGGTCAATCGGCCAACCGAAAAATGACAATTCATACAGGCCTTTCGAGCTTCGTAGATCCCTGAACTTAACGTCGATCTATTAAATGATGCTTAAAACCCGTCGCCTTATAACCATCTTACAGGCGAACAGTGAAGGGTGAAACGAACCCATCCCGGATATTTACGTGCTATCGTCTCCGCAAATATCCGCCGATACCGGAAGTCCCTTGGGATCAGCCAACAGGACTTCGCTTATGATATCGAGATGGATCGCACCTATTTCGGCGGGATCGAGCGCGGAGAGCGCAATGTCGCGATCGACAATATCGAGCGCATCGCCAAGGGCTTGAAGATCAGTCCATATTTACTCCTGATCGATCCCGGCGCGTCCGATGACAATGGGGAAGGTGCCCCTGACTGACGGCTCGCATCGTCAGGCATTATCGAGTGATTTTCTGCTTTCGTTCTCGCCTCGGCTGACTCATAGAATCATCATGCCGATCATGGCCGAACATCGCTGGCTTTATCCGATCGACTGGCCCGAGCTGTCGAAGCTGATCCGGTTCGGCCGCGCCAAGGGGCGCTGCGAGCATTGTCGGCGCCCGCACGGAAAGCGCGTGTTTCACCTGGGCGACGGCCGCTGGTGGGACGCCGATCGCCGACAATGGCGTGATGGGCGCGGACGCCGGGTGCGTGCGCCTGGCTTCGGGGTCATTGCGATCGTGCGCGTCACGCGGGTCTATACCGCGTGCGCCCATCTCAACCATGATCCAACGGATAACGCCCCACGCAACCTCGCGGCGCTGTGCCAGCGGTGCCACATGATCCATGACGCGGCCGAGCATCGTCGCCGGCGTTGGCTGAACGCCTATCGGCGCCGCGCCCTTGGCGACCTGCTGGCGCTGCTGGATGCCCCGTCGGTGCCGATGGCAGGTGTGCCACGTGGCACACCTGCGGCGGTTCTAGTGAGCTAGATCCGCTGCGTCGGCTTCATGCTTTGGCTGACAGGCCGAGCTTGCGCCGGGGCTTCGGCGTCCCATCGGCTTCCGGAGCAGGGGAAGGGGCCGAGAAAGGCGTCTTCGGCTTGCGGCCTAGTCCGATCTTCTTCGCCATTGTGCGTCGCTCCTCGCTATAGGCAGGCGCAACCATCGGGTAATCGGCCTTCAGGCCATAGCGCGTCCGGTATTCGTCGGGGGTGAGGCCGTGGGTCGAAAGATGCCGGCGCAACATCCGGTAGGGCTTGCCATCGATCATGGAGATGATGCGATCCGGCGAGGCGAGCGATCTGCGGACCGTGACGGCGGGAACGTGCGTCGGCGTTTCGGCCAAGCTGTCCTCTGCAGCCGGCGCGGCGCCGGCGAGCTGCGCGAGCGTGCCATGCACCGCCTTGAGGAACGCCGTCACCGTTTCGGGTTCGGCGCGCGTGTTAGGGTTCGCCAGCCATGCGGCGGTCAGCTCGGCCGCCAATTCGATCGTCTTGGGTATGTCGTCCATTTGCCCCTCGGCGCTGTAGGTGTGATCCGCCCGATTATCAGGATGGGGCATGGCCCTCCGGTCGCCGGATATTAAGCAATGAAGGCGTATATGGGAGTCTGTTTCAAACGGACGGCGAGCTGACTCATATGTGTCAGCGCCTCAGCGCTGGCTGCACTTCAGATCGATCGCGCCTTGGGCGAGCAGGGAGGGCGAGCCCCCCTCGGCCGCCACTTGCTCGTCAACGCACCGCTGCCTTGCCGTGCGGGTGTCTTTGGGCCGCTCGTCGACAACATAGACGTTGCTGCCGTCGGGCGCGACGACATTACGCACCTGGGGCCGCTTCGTGCGAGCGGCTCCTGGCTGCGCCGGCACGACATAAACGGTCTTGCCGTCGGGGGCGGTGACGACGCGCATCTGATCGCTCGACGACTGCGCTACAAGCGGTGAAGTCGCGCCGATCGCGAGGGAAGCTGCCACGAACGCAGCCAATGATGTGGATCGCGCCATACCGGCATATTTCCCGGAACCTCATTGCCATCAGCTTAACAACGGCAGCTCTGCACTGCGCGCGGGGCTGCTATGCACGGAAAGCACAACACGACGGCCCAATGGTGAGATATAGTTTTCTCGTCGGGCTCGATCAGCCCGACGTTCCGGCGATCTGAAGTTCGATCGCTCAACTCTCATCCTCAAGAGGAGCATGTCATGAAATTGGCACTTATCTCGCGCGTCGGTCTTGGGCTTGCTGCGGCGTTGGTCATGTCCGGCTCGGCATTTGCAGCCAGCATTGCCCCGCCCAACTATCAATTTGTCGTAAGGGGCGGTGGAAACCTGAACAAAAGCCCCAACATCATTTGGCCCTGCGGTTGGACATTCCAGATGCAGACCGGGACATCGATCGGGGGAAGCCCGCCCCAGGCATCGGGCGGATCGATGACCGGTGGAGTTGGGGACACCAACAACAACTGCAATCAATTCGTGGTGCAGCCGACAACCTGGTCCGTCACATCCGCGACGGCAGGGGTGTTCCACGGCCTCGACTTTCGCCTGAACGGGACTTCGTTCTGCAGCACCACGGCCGACGTGCCGTTTACGATTATGAAGAGCGGGAACAACGTCACGTCGTTCTACTTCAACTTCGTCAACTTCGGGTCGGGGTGCAACTACAATGCTAACCTGACAGCGGGGGCGGCCCTGACGTCCGCGCCCTGATGCAGCTTGAAGCGGGAGGGGGCATCGGTGCCGGCGTTGGTTGAACGCCTACAGGCGGCGCGCGATCGAACATACTCGCGGCTATTGGATGTTAACCCGGAAAGGGATATATAGGGTTCGGCTTCATCGGCGTCGGTCGATGCACCTACCTGAGCCCGTCGCGCTGTGAACGCGGCGGGCTCAAACTTTTTTAGGCGGAAAGATAGGGCGGGAACCCTGTGAAGATCCCCGCCCCGCCAGATCAGCTCTTACGCTGACCCAGCTTCACAATTGCGATCACGAGCGCGAACGCTGCGATCGTCAATTGCACGGCTTCATATGCTGTCAAATCGAATGCACCTCCTTTGAGCGGCAGGATTAGCGAAGGGAGCTGTGAACTTCCCAACGCTGCCGCCCAAGGGGGCTATAGCCTGCCCTCCCGATTTAGGGGGAAATTCCTATCTTCGCCGATATTGTTGAAGTCGCCATGGCGCCGCCCGTCCCTTGTGGGCGGGCGGCGCCCGCGGGCCTGAAAGGACAGCGGGCGCGACGGCCATGCGGGGCATGGCTGTCGCGCCGGCGACGGGGCCGCCGCTGGGCTGCAAGCTGGGAAAATGGGGGCCGATCTTCACCGGCCCCCATCGTCATCACGCCATCTCGTCGTCGGTCATGTCCTCGTCCTCGATGGCGTCCATGTCGGGGTCGAAGTCCTGCACTTCGCCCTCGGGCTGGTCGAACGCGCCGATCTTCATCGGGGCGGGAAGCCAACTGGCCGGAAGCCGTTCGGACACGTTCACCGCCAAATCGCCCTTCTTCTTGATGGTGGCGCAATTCTCGGCGCTCGGCGCACCGCATTCCTCGCGCAACAGGTCGATCATCGCAGCACGGCGCATCTTGTCGAACAAGGCGATGGGGGCGCTCCAACGGGCGGCAATGTCCACCCCGCTCGCGCGCGCGATCTGCTCGAAGTGGTGATGCCGCCTGCCGGGGGAACCGCCGGAGAATACCGTCCCGTCCACCGTCATCGCCACAAGCCCTGCCAGCAAGGTCATCTTGTCATCGCTGGCCATGGCGCGGATTGCCTCGAACCGCCCTTCGGCCGGGATCGACGCAAACCGGGTCGCCATCACTTCCTCGACGGGGCGAACATCGCTGGTCGCCATAAGCTCGTCGGGAACATCGGTCGCGACCGTCTTGGCCTGAACCTCAAGCGCCATCTGATAGCTATGCGCCCCGTGGAGCAACTGCCCCGCAAGGCTGTCCAGCAGAATATCGAGCGCCAGTGCCGGATCGGCTGCGACCGCTTCCTGCACGATCTGCGTCTTGATGCGGCTCATGTCCGCGAACAGGCTGTTGCTGTAGAGCGGCTGCGGCGCGCCGCTGCCCGCCTTCGGCTTTGGCTCCGCCTTCGCACGATAGAAGCTCTTGCCAAGCGAACCGTCATGCGAAACCCACAGCGCCACGCCTCCGACTGCAACCTGCTCGGCATTGAAGGCGCGCAAGCCCTCGCTGATCGCGTCCCGCTCGTCGGCAAGCGGCTCGATCCGATCGCTGTCCTCGCCTTCCTTCTCCGCGATGGCCTCGATCTCAAGCTCGATCTCGGCAAGCCGTTCGGCCTCCGCTTCGTTCGGCTCGCGGGTGGCGGGATACATGCTGCCCTTCATGTATAGGTCATAGGGCCGGTCCAGCGAGGCGCGGACCTCATGCCAACCGATCGCGCGATATTCATCCGCGATGGCGTCCAGCTTATCTTCCGCCAGTTCCTGCACAAGCTCGGGCTGGTCGGCGTAACCGGCGTCTCCCTGCGAGAACAGGTCCGGGGTGATCGTTCCGCCCTTGGCCTCATAGGCTTCCTGCCCGATGAACAGAAACGCGCCGCTGGTGGTCGCGATCTTCTCCGTGGTGAGCATCCGGCGGATGACATGGGCCTGTCCGTTCGCCGCCTTGCAGACCTTGATCTGTTGGGCGTGATCGTGGGTGAGGGTCAGTGCGCGTGCCGCCTCAAGCGTCAACTGGTCCTTGGCGATCAGGTCAATTAGCGAGGGTGCCAGTGCGGAAAGGCGAAGCATCTTATAGACGAAGCTGACGGCAAGACCGGATCGGGCGGCGATGTCCTCGGCCGACATGCCCGCATCGCGCAACGCCCCATAGGACCGGATACGGTCGGCGGGGTGCATGTCCTCGCGCTGCTCATTCTCGACCAGTGACAGTTCGATGGCTTCTTCCTTGGCGCGGACCTCGACGGGGAAAACGTCGCTATTCTTGATCCGCTTGCGCTTCGCCAGTTCCTTCAAGCCTCGGTAGCGCCGTCCACCGGCGAACACGTAGAACAGGCCGTCTTCCTCGTAGGCGACAAGGTTCTGTAACAGGCCATGTGCGGCGATGTCGTCGGCCATCGCATCGATGGCGCTCGGCTTCACCTTGCGCTGATTGAGCGGGGAAAGACGAAGCTGCGACAGCTTAACGGTGATGATACCCATGATAAACTCCTGTGATCTGTGATGGTGTCGATTGGGGAGGGGTCAGCCTTCGAGGGCTGCGAGTTCGTCAAATTCGGCTGATGCGCGCACTGCGCCGTCGCCCGCATAGGTCGCGCCGGTTCGCGGGTAGAAGAACACGCGCTCGCCTCGGCGGTAGGGGGTGCCGTCCGCACTGGTTCCGTCCACCTTGGTCCGTTTCCAATAGGGATCGCCTCTGTATCGGGTGTAAGTCATTGTCCTTTCTCCTTCTTCCTCGGCTGAAAGCCGCTTGCTCTGCGGCATGCGGCTCTGCCTCTCCGGCGAGGAGCGGGATGGGGAGGGAGGAGGAAAATCGATGGCCTGGCGCGGGCAGGCCGCCCTAGCGCGGCCGACGCCCCATAGGCGTCGGGTGCCGCGCTTGGCGGACCACACGGGGTCGTCTATTTTCCTTCGGGAACGAAAGGGCAGCAGCCCTTGGCGTTCCCCGCAAAAGCGGACCTCCGGGGGAGGGCGGCTTGGCTACGAGCATCGTCGTGCGCTCATGAGCAGCATTTGGTGTGCCACGTGGCACACCCACGCGAGGATTGTCACCCGTCAGGGACGAGACGCCGGCACGGTGGCTCGGTTAGCGTGCTGATAGAGCCGTCCCGGCAGGGTCGCGCCCCGTTCAGGCCGACTTTCTAGTAAGGGGAAATGAGCTTGCTGCTATCGTTCCTGTGCACTGCCGGGATGGCGACCGGGTCGCTGTGGCAGGATCAGGATCAACCCAGCGTGACCGCCGGAACCTTGGTCAGTGCCTCAAGCCTGCGCTCGTCCATAACGGCCTCACGAACATCAAACGGTTGGGGATCGGGGAAAACGCAAGGTAACGCCGAAGCCACCCTCGGATCGGGCGAGCGTCGCTTCGCCGCCGTGGCCGATCATCACCGCGCGGACCAGTGCCAACCCCAAGCCGTGCCCGGCGGTGGACCGCGACGTTTCGGCGCGCGCGAAGCGTTGGAACAGGCGATCGGCGTCGGCAGGCGACACGCCGGGGCCGTCATCTGCGAACACGACCTCGACGATGCCGTCCCGCGACACCGCCGACAACTTGGCGGTTGTGCCGGCGGGCGTATGCCGAAGGGCATTTTCCAACAGGTTGGAGACCGCCTGCGCCAGGAGGCGGCGATCGCCACGCACGTTTAGGCCGGGCGGTATATCGGTGGCGAGATAACGGTCCCCGGTCTCGTAATCGGGACGGTAGGTATCCGCCATTTCCTCCAGCAGTAGGGATAGATCGACCGGGGCCAATGCGCGTCGCTCGGCCAGACCTTCGACCTCGGCGATGCGCAGAAGCGCGGCGAAGATCTCCAGCATTTCGTTGGCCTGGTCGCGCGCGGCGTGGATCGCAGCGGTGCGCTCATGTTCGTCCTGGCCCGTCGCCGCGCGTTCGAGCTGGTTACACAGGCGGGTGAGCGGCGTGCGCAGGTCGTGCGCCACGTCGCTCGACACCTGCCGCAGATTGTCCATCAGTGCGCCGATCCGGTCGAGCATCCGGTTGAGCGTAGCCGCGAGCCGGTCGAACTCGCTATCCGAGCCGTCGCGGGGCACGCGCTGCGCCAGGTCGCCGGCGATGATCGCCTTGGCGGTCGTATCGATGCGCGCGAGGCGGCGGCGGGTCAGCCACCCGATCATTGCCGCAGCGCCCACGCCCAAAGCGAGCATCGCGCCAAGCGCGCCGGCGAATAGCAATTCGAGCGTGCGATCGATCTCTTTCAGGTCGCGGCGATCGGCGATGACGATGAGCATCCCGCCGGCCAGCGGCGTGCTGAGCGACTGTCCGACGCCGGTATAGTCGCCCCGGCGGAAGCCGAAGAATTCCTCATAGCCCGGTTGCAGCGGAATGAGCGGCAAGACGCTTCCCGCGATCACGCGGCCGTCGGCGTCGACCAACAGATAATCGAGGCTGGAGGAGGTGCGGGCTTCCTCGCGCAGCCGGATCGATTCCGCGATGCTCGCGATCCCGCCTTCCTTCGCCTCGTCGAGCAGCGCGCGGGATTCGACCGCGACGCGGTGGTCGAGCTGCTTTTCCAGCGCCTCGTGGGTGACGACATAGGCGACCCCGCCGATCGCGAGCGTCGCGGCGGCGAACACCAGCGCGACCAGTGCCACGACGCCGAAGGTCGATCGCCACAGGCGCCGCAGCATCTATTCGGCCCGGATCATGTAGCCGGCGCCGCGCACCGTCTCGATCGCATCCTCGTCGAAGCCGGCATTGAGCTTGGAGCGCAGCCGGCTCAGATGCGTCTCGACGATGTTGGTCTTGGGATCGAAGTCGAAATCCCAGACCCGTTCGAGCAGCATGGTGCGCGTCATCACCCGGCGCGGGTTGCGCATCAGCTCGGCGAGCAGCGCGAACTCGCGCGGCTGGAGATGGACGCGAGTGCCCCCGCGATCGACGGTGCGGCGATGCAGGTCCAGCACGATATCGGCGACCCTGAGCTGGTGCGCCTCGTCGTTGCCGCGCGACGCGGGGCGGCGGGCGAGCGCGTTCAGTCGCGCCGCCAGCTCGGAGAAGGCGAACGGCTTGACCAGATAGTCGTCCGCGCCGTTCTCCAGCCCCTCGACGCGATCGGCGATCCCGCCGACCGCGGTGAGCATCAGAACCGGAGTGGTGTCGCCTGCGGCGCGCAGGGCCTTGACCAGCGCGAGCCCGTCGAGGCCGGGCAGCATCCGATCAACCACGATCGCCTCGAACTCGCCGCCCGTTGCCTGGAACAGCCCGTCGCGGCCATCGACGCTGACCGCCACCTGATGCCCGGCCTGGGTCAATCCCTGCGCCACGAAGGCGCGGGTTTCGGCATCATCCTCGACAATCAGTATCCGCATCTCACACCTTCACCTCGTCCCTGTATCCGTGCGCCAACCGCCCCCCAGCGCACGGAACAGGGCGACCTCGCTCTGCGATACCAGCAAATCGGACTGAACCTGCTGGAGCGTGGCGACGGCGGTGGCGCGCTGCGCATCGACCTGAAGCAGCCCCGGCGCGTCGCCGAGGCGGACACGCGCTCCGGCCCGGCGGGCATAGGCCAGCGCCTCGCGCGAGGCCGTTTGCAGGTCGCGGTTGCGCCGCGTCTCCGCGTCATAGGCGGCCAGCGCCGTCTCCACTTCGCGCAAGGATCGTAGCACGGCGACGTCCCATCCGGCGAGCGCGGCGCGCTCGGTCGCCCGCGCCTGCTCCAGACGGGCACGTGCCGGCGCCTGGTTCGGAAAAGCCCAAGTGACGAGCGGTGAGGCGACCGCCTTGAACCCGCCCGACAGAAGCCCAAGCGCCCCGCCGAGATTGACGCGCGGATACAGGTCAGCGCGAGCGACCCCGACCCGCGCCGCGGCGGCAGCGAGCCGGCGTTCGGCCTCGCGCACGTCAGGGCGACGCAGCAGGAGCGCGGTGCCGTCGCCCACCGGCGCGGCGGAGCGAAGACGCGGTGCGGCGTCACAGGTGAAGCGGTAGGCGCGGGCCTCCGCCGGGGGACGCCCCTGGAGTGTAGCGAGGCGATAGAGCGCATTGGCGCGCTGCGCCTCGAACGGCGCAATCGCCGCGCGCGTGGTCGCGGCGATCGTCGCGATCTGCGAGACTTCAAGCGGCGACACCTCGCCGGCGCGGAACTGCTCCTGCACGAGCGCGACGGAGCGATGCTGTATGGCCGCGACCTCGCGCGCGATGCGGACGGCGCGGGTCGCCCCGCACAGGTCGACATAGGCGAGGACGGTATCGGCGACGACGGCGACGCGCAGCCCGTCGACGACCGCGGCCTGTGCCTCGGCATCCTCGCGCGCCGCGACCGCACCGGAGCGCAAGCGGCCGAACAGGTCGACATCCCAACTCGCCGTCGCGGCGATGTCATAGTCGGTGGTGGGCACGTTGCCCGACGCGCTTGGCTGGCTCGCGGGATTGTCGACGCCCAGCGAACTCTCGATCACGGTCTGCGGCAGCCGCGCCGCCCGCGCTTGGCGCAGCGCCGCGCGCGCGCCGTCGAGATTGGCATAGGCGACGCGCAGGTCCGCATTGGCGGCGAGCGCGGCGCGAACCAGCCCATCGAGGGCGGGATCGTCGTAGAGCCGCCACCAGTCGTCGGGCACGGGCGCGATCGACGCGACGGGCAGCGCCGCGAACGGCCCCGTCGCGGTGGCAGGGACGACCGTGAGCGGCGGCTTCGGGACACTCATGCACGCGGAGGCGAGAAGGGCGAGCCCCGGGACTGCGGCGCGGTGGAGACGGATCATGCCAGCGCCTCCTTCTGCGCGACCGACGGCGGCGCGGCCGGACGCTCCTCGCCGTAGCGGGCGTAGAGCGCGGGCAGCAGCAGCAGATTGAGCGCGGTCGACGAGATGAGGCCGCCCAGGATCACGGTCGCCATCGGATGCTCGATCTCGTGGCCCGGCGCGTTGCCGGCGACGATCAGCGGGACCAGCGCGAGGCCGGCGCAGGCGGCGGTCATCAGGATCGGCACCAAACGCTCTTCCGCGCCGCGCAGCACCAGGTCGCGGCCGAAGGTCATCCCCTCATGGCGTTCGAGATGCTGATAGTGCGACAGGAGCATGATGCCGTTGCGCGCGGCGATGCCGATCACGGTCACGAAGCCGACCAGCGACCCGAGCGACAGCGTGCCCCCGGTGAGCGCGACTGCGACAACGCCCCCGACCAACGCGAAGGGCAGGCTGACGCCGACCAGCGCGGTGATGCGGCGCGAGCGGAACTCCATCCAGACGAGCAGCAGGATACCGACGAGGCAGAGCGCGCCGGTGGTCCAGAGCCGCTGTCGCGACTCCTTCAGTGCGGCATATTCGCCGAGAACCTGCGGGTGATAGCCGGTGGCGAAGGGGACGCGGGCGACCGCGGCCTCCACGCCCTGCGCGACAGTCCCGAGGTCGGCACCGGCGACGTTCATGGTCACGTCGAGCCGGCGCTGTCCGTTCTCGCGCTTCACCTCGTTGGGGGCCGGCACGATCTCGATATCGGCGATATCGCCGAGCCGCACCGGCGCGCCCGATGCCGCCCCGGCGACGCCGGCGGCGATGCCGCCCGCTGCGGGTGCCTGGATCATGAGGTCGCGCAGCGCGTGGACGTTGCCGCGCACCGCCGGCTCCCCCCACACGGCGACGTCGAACGACTTCTGCTCGCGGTAGATCTCGCCGACCTTGGTCTGCGCGATCAACGTCTGCGCCTGTCGGCGAACCTCGCCTGCGGTCAGGCCGAAACGGGCCAGCTCGGCGGGTCGGGGCCGGATGCGGATCTGCGGCACGAGCACCTGGCTCTCCAGCTTCAGGTCGGACACGCCCTGGATGCCGGACAATGCCTCGCGGACGCGGGCGCCCGCGGCGCGAAGCTCGGCCTGGTCGGGGCCATAGATGCGGACGACGATCGTCGCGCCCGCGCCGGTCAGCACCTCCTTGATGCGCTCGCGCAGGTAGGTCAGCACGTCGCGGAACAGGCCGGGATAGCCCTCCACCACTTCCTTGATGCGCGCGACCGAAGCGTCATAGTCCGCCGTCTCGTCAAGGCTGACCCACAACTCGGTGAAATTGGGACCGACCACCTCGTCGGCCGCCTCGGCGCGGCCGATATGCGCACCGAAATTGCGGACGCCGGGGATCGCGCGCAGCTCCTTGGATGCGCGAATGGTGATCCGGTCCATCGCTTCGATCGAGGTGCCCGGCTTCTCCACGAAGTGCATCAGGAAGTCGGTTTCGCGAAAGTCGGGAAGGAACTGGTCCTTGAAGGTGGCGTAGCCGACACCGGCGAGCAGGAGTCCGCCCGCGACGATTCCGACCGCGAGCGACGGTCGTCCAACGACGCGCGGCAGGAAACCGACATATCGACGCTTCAGCGCGGCGACGAAGCGCGTGTCGCGCTCCTCCTTCAGCGGTGCGTTGGGGAGCAGGAGCAGGCACATAGCCGGCGTCACGGTCAGCGCCACCAGCAGCGACGTCGCAATCGCCAGCACATAGGCGGTGGCGAGAGGCTGGAAGAAGGTGCCGGCGACACCGCCGAGGAAGAAGATCGGCAGGAAGACCAGCATCACGATCAGCGAGGCGAACACGACCGCCGAGCGGACCTCCAGCGACGCCGCCAGCACGACCTCGAACGCCGGCCGGGGATCGGCCGCCTCGCGGTTCAGGCGGAGGCGACGGGCGATGTTCTCGACGTCAATGATCGCGTCGTCGACCACTTCGCCGAGCGCGATGACGAGACCGGCGATCACCATCACGTTGATCGTCGCGCCGGACCATAGCAGCACCAGGCCGGCGCCGAGCAGCGACAGCGGGATGGCGACGAGGCTGATCGTCGCCTGTCGCCAGTCGCGGGTAAAGAGGAACAGCACCACCGCGACCAGGGCGCAGCCGATCAGGAGCGCGCGGGTGAGATTGTCGATCGATCGTTCGATGAACGTCGCGGGGCGGAAGATCGTGGTGTCGACCTTCACGTCCTTCAGGCCGGGCTTCAGCTCGCCGATCGCGGCCTCGACCGCGCGGGTCAGCTCCAGCGTGTTGGCGGTGGGCTGCTTCTCGACGATCAGCATGATGCCGGGACCGTCGTCGATGATGGCGTTGCCGATCGGCGCGTTGAAGCCGTCAACGACGCGCGCGACGTCGCCGATCCGGACGGGGGCTTCGCCGGCCTGTTTGACGATCGCCTGCGCCAGCTCGCCGGCGCTCTGCACCGTGCCGGCCTGCTGGACGGCAAGCCGCTGGTTGGGCGTGTCGACGAACCCGCCGCCTCCGACCAGCACGGCGTCCCCCGCCGCGGCGCGCACCTCGGTCAGGGTAACGCCGGCGGCGCGCAGCCGATCGGGGTCGACCAACACCTGTAGCTGCCGATCGCGCTGGCCCCATACGGCGACATTGGCGACGCCGGGCACGGCCATCAGGCGCGGACGGATGTTCCAGCGCACCAGCTCGGAGAGCTGCATCTGATCGAGCTTCGCCGATGACAGGCCGATCTTCATCGCGCGACTGGTGGAGGACAGCGGGGGCATCAGCACGGGTTGCCGCGCCGCGAGGGGCAGGCGCGGTTGCACCTGGGCGATCCGCTCGCCGACCATCTGGCGAGCGCGGATTACGTCGGAGCCGCGCTCGAACAGGATTTGCACCGACGACAGGCCGAGCACCGACTTGGACCGAAGCGTCATCAGCCCGGGGACGCCGTTGACCGCCGTCTCGATCGGGACCGTGACGAGGCTTTCCACCTCCTCGGTGGAGAGGCCCGGTGCCTCGGTCTGGATTTCCACCATCGGCGGGGCGAACTCGGGGAACACGTCAAGCGGAACGTCGCGTCCTGCACGCACGCCAAGAACGACTAGGAGCGCTGCGAGCGCAAGGACGAGAACGCGCTGGGCGAGCGCGAAATGAACGAGCCGGCCGAGCATCAGTGCGCTGCTCCGAACTCGGTGCCGAACAGCTCCGCCGCGCCCGCGGTCACGACCTGGGCGCCGGGGGCGAGGCCGCGGGCGAGCAGCGCCCGCCCGCCGCTCTCGGACGCTACAGCGATGCGTTGGCGGACGAAGGTGTCGGGGGCGGTCTTCTGATAGACCCACTCACCACCGTAAATGTCCCGCAGAATCGCGGCGGACGGGACCGACAGCCCTTCGGTCTGCCCGACGAGTGGCAGGTCCACCGCGACCCGCTGCCCGACCCGGAAGGCGCGGTCGCGATTGTCGATCGCGTAGTAGAGGTCGACGGTGCCGGCGGCGGTGTTAGCGGACGGGGGCGCCTGCACCGGCCGGGCGGCGCGCGGTGCCCCGCCTTCGCCGCCACCCTGGCCAAGTGTGCGAACGGTAGCCGCGCCACCGCGGCGCACGTCGCCCATGTCGCTGCCGAATACCGACGCCCGCACCCATAGCACCGGCTGCGATCCGAGCGTCGCGACCGCCGGTCCCAGCAACCGGCGCTGCTGGCGGGCGGCGCCGAGCGCGGCCTGGGCCGCCGCGAGTGCCGCGGCGGCTTCGTCGCGCGCCCGCACGCTGCCCGCTTCCTCGCGCACTAGGCCCTCGGCGCGGTTGAGCGCAATCTGCGCCAATCGCGCCTGTGCGGTCGCACGCGCCAGCTCGGCGTCGGCGGCGGCCTGCTGGCTGCCGATCTGCTGGAGGTTGGTGGTCGAGTTGACCGGCACGCCGTTGGCGCTGATCGGCGGCACGACGATCTCGCCCGCGACCTCTCGCGCCGCACTGGCCGATCCGCCGCCTGCGCGCGCGAGCGCGATACCGAGACGCTGCTGTGCCTGTGGCGTCAGCGTGAGACGGAGCAGCTCCGTCTCATGCGCGATCGTCTCTGCGTGCGCAGGCGGGGCGGGGGACTTGGGCTGGCTGCTGCCGCAGGCACCGGAGAACAGCGGGAGGAGGAGCGGGAGCAGGATTACGGTCTGTCGCATTGCCGATGCTTAGAGCCGTCAGGATGCGCGGCGCTGGAGCCCGCTATACAAATCGCCAACCTGCCGCGTGGCGGTGCTGCCCTCCGACCATCAGATTGGGAAAACATTGGGGTTCCTATACAATCCCCCAACATTGCTTACCCGACCTTGCTCCCCGGAATGAACAAAGCCAATCGGACGATTGATAATCGTTCGCATTAGCTTGCGTGAAGGGGGATTTATGGTTTCCGGTATGATGGCGCGCACCTCGTTGGGTGCGCTGGTCGCGGTCATGGTGACGGGCGCGATGCCTGCGTCTGCGCAGACGCAGGAGAAGGCGACCGAGCTGGGCGGCGTCACCGTGACCGACACGGCGATCGACGAGCAGGAGGCGGAGACCTCCTACAAGGTGTCGCGCAGCATCAGCGCGACCCGTACCGACACCCCGCTGATCGACGTGCCGCAAAGCGTCACGGTGGTCCCGGTCAAGCAGATCCTCGACCAGGCCGCGAACAGCATCGGCGATGCCATCCGCTATGTCCCCGGCGTGTTCTCGGCACAGGGGGAGGGCAATCGCGAGACGCTGGTCCTGCGCGGCAACTCGACCACGGGCGACTTCTTCGTCGACGGCATCCGCGATGACGTGCAGACCTATCGCGACCTCTACAACATCGAGCGCCTGGAGGTGTTCAAGGGGCCGAACGCGATGATCTTCGGCCGCGGCGGTGTGGGCGGGCTGGTCAACCGCGTCACCAAAGTCGCCGACTGGACGCCGCACCGCATGTTCCGACTGGAGGGCGGCAGCTTCGAGCATAAGCGCGCGCAGTTCGACCTCGGCACGCCGATCGGTGAGGCGGTCGCGGTGCGGCTGACCGGCGTCTATCAGGATAGCGACAGCTACCGCGATGGCGTCAATTACAACCGCTGGGGCTTCAATCCCACGGTGTCGTTCCGGCTCGGCGAGGCGACGACGATCACCGCCGGTTACGAGCATTTCGAGGACGATCGCATCGCCGATCGCGGCGTCTCGTCCTATCTCGGCCGTCCGTTGGAGACGCGCCGCGGTCAGTTCTTCGGCGATCCCGAGAACAGCCCGACCTATACCGACACCGATGCGGCGAACCTCTATATCGAGCATCGCTTCAGCGACACGGTGTCGATCCGCAACCGCACCCGCTACGCGGAATACGACAAGTTCTACCGCAACGTGTTCCCGGGCGCGGTGAACACGGCGACGTCGGTCAACCCGGCGGGCCTGCCGGCGGGCAGCTATGCGCCGGGCACGATCGTCGCGATCCAGGCTTACGACAACGCGACGAAGCGCGAAAACCTCATCAACCAGACCGACTTCAACGCGACCTTCGCGACCGGCGCGATCGAGCATACTGTGTTGGTCGGCGCCGAGTTCGGCCGTCAGGAAACGGACAACATCCGCACGGAGGGGTTCTTCCCGACCGCGACCAATGCGCTCGGCGTGCAGACGATCTTCGCGACGATCGCATCGCCGCGCATCCGCCGTCCTGACGTGCTGTGGCGCCAGGTCGCGAGCAGCGGCGACAATTTCGGCGTCACCAAGATCGCAGCCGGCTATGTGCAGGACCAGATCGCGCTCTCGCCGATGTTCGATGTGATCGTCGGCGTCCGCTACGAGCATATCACGACGGATGTGACCGATCGCCGCACCGTCGGCTTTCCGGCGACGCAGCGCCGCGACCTGAAGGCGACCGATGACCTTTGGTCGCCGCGCGCCGGTCTGATCTTCAAGCCGGTCGAGCAGGCGTCGATCTACGCCGCCTTCTCGCGGACCTACCTGCCGCGTGGCGGCGACCAGCTCGCCGGCCTGTCGCTGACCAACGAAGCGCTCGATCCCGAAAAATACGAGAATTACGAGGTTGGCGCGAAGTGGGATATCGTCCCCACCTTCAACGTCGCCGCGGCGGTTTTCCAGCTCGATCGTAGCAACGTCCTGGCCCTGTCCGATCCCAACAATCCCAGCTCGGTGACGGTGCCGATCGGCCGCCAGCGCACCAAGGGTGTCGAGCTGAGCGCCCAGGGGGAAATCACCGATCAGTTGAGCGTGATCGGTTCCTACACCTACAGCGACGCCACCTTTCTCGATTCGCAATCGGCGACGGTGCAGGCGGGCAATCGTGTGCCCAACGTGCCGAAGCACGCCGCTTCGCTGTGGACCCGGTTCGATCCGATCGAGGTGCTGGGCGCGGCGATCGGCGTCATCCATCAGGGCCGCCGCTTCTCGGCGACCGACAATCTCGTCTCGATGCCGGGCTATACGCGCGTCGACGGGGCGATCTACTTCAAGGTCGCGCCCGAGCTGGATGTTCAGCTCAACGTCGAGAACATCTTCAACGAGCGCTATTTCCTCTACGCGCACAGCAACACCAATCACACGCCGGGGTCGCCGAGGGCGTTCCGGGTCGGCCTGAACGCCCGGTTCTGACCGCCGTCATGCGCGCGCTCAGCCTGTCACGGCTCACGTCGCGCGAACGCCATGTGATCGGCCTTCTCCGGGAGGCCGATCCGGCTGTCGCGAAGGGCGCGCTGACCGCGCCATTCCGCACGCTGCGCGAGGCTCTCGCACGGATCGGCTACCGCGCCGGCTCAGGTGCCGGCATCTACGCGACCCGGCAGGAACTATGCCTGCTTGGCGTCTTGGCGGCCTTGCAGCGCGACCAGGCCGACGTGACCATCAGGCTCGATGCTTCGCTGCGCCCGATCGCACATGATTGCGCGCGCGCCTTGGTGAGAGAGGATATGTATTTGCGCCATGCCGCGCTCGCCCGTTTGGGCGGATACGTCGAGACGTGCCGCGAACTGTTGATCGATCTGGTCGCGGTTCGAAGTCCCGTGCAACGTCGAACCGCGATCCGGCTTCCCACGCCTGGCACTTCGCAGGCGATGGCGTTGCGATTCGTGCAGGAGCGGGGCGCAACCGCGACCCGCGATTTCATCGAGCATGGCGTGTCGCGACAGACCATCAGCATGATGCATAAGCACGGTGTGCTCGAACGGGTCCGATACGGTGTCTATTGCGCCGCTCCCGAGACAATGCGTGGGTGATGACGTGAAGGTCGCGGAATTCCGCCGTGGCGAAGCGGCTCACGGCACGCCGCTACGGGTGGAGGCATGGTCCGCCCCGAGCCGGTATCAACCATCGCAGCGACCGCGCTGGATCTCGCTGGGCCTGATCGCCGTCATGCATGTCGCCGGGTTTCTGGCGCTGCAATATGCCGGCCCCGTGGTCATCCAGCGCGTGCCCTCGGTGCCGCTGGTGGTCGACCTGTTGCCGCTCGATCCACCTCCGCCCGAACCCAAGGCGGTGGCACTGCCGACGAAGATGGAGGTGGTGCCGCGCCCGATTCCGCAGCGGATCGTCGCGCCAGTCCCGATCGTGAAGACGGTCCCGACGCCGGCGATCACCGAGACCACGCCCGTCCCGGAGCCGGTCCCGCCGCCGCCCGTCAGGGCGGTGGAATCACGCGCCGCGCCGGCACGCACAAGCGAGGAGATGGTCAACCTCAACACGCGGTTGCTGTCGGCTGAGCCGCCCCGCTATCCCATCGAGGCGCGACGCCGCAGGGAGACCGGCACGGTCATCTTGTTGGTGGTGGTCAACCAACAGGGCCGCGTGGCGGAAATTTCCGTTGCGACCAGCAGCGGCGTCGATCGCCTAGACCAGGCCGCCCTGAACGCGGTGCGACGCTGGCGCTGGTCGCCGACGATCGTCGATGGCCGCCCCAGTCCGGTGAAGGGGCTTGTTCGGATACCCTTCGAATTGAAGAACCCCTGATGATTTCTGCGGCGCGCTGCCCGCCCGGCGGCATGGGCGCTGCACGCGATTTTGATCTAATCGAGGATGAAGCTGCCGCGCCCCTCCCGGAACGCGCCGACGACATTGCCTCGATCCCAATGGCCGGACAAAATACCGCGACGGGGAATGCTCCTACTGGCTTGCGGCGCGCGGCGAGAAGCCGCGCGCGCCGCGTATCGCGGTCGATCGGCTCGCCCGTCATAATGTCGGTGACATTACGTAGCGGGGTCATGCGGGCCGCCATTGTTCGACTAGCGCCGCCATCGCGTCGCGGTAGCCCCAGGCATCGGCATAGACGGTCGGCTCGGCCGCCAGATAGGCCATGACGATCAGCATATCCTCTGAGATGACGGCATCGCAGTTGCAGAGGTGAAGGATTGGGAAGTGGCCCCATTCGCCACCGTCCCACCACGCCAACAGGTAGTCAGCCGCGCGCGAGGCCTGCCCGGTGTCGGACCCCGCGACCACGATCAGACGGGCGATAGCCTCGCCGACTTCCTCAAAGCTGATGGCACGGATCGCGGGGCGGCGTTGGGGCGGATTCATCTGCTGCTCCTTTTTGGCCGATCATAGGGGGAAGGAAACAGGAACCAACAGCGGATCGTCGATCGGTTCGACGTCGCGCAACTCCACCATCGGCGTTTTCTCGACGCGCTCCGCACCGATCGGATCGAGATAGACATAGAGATGGTTGGCAAAGACCGGGCTGCACAAGCGCCACACGACGCCTTTGCGGCCCACGCGGCGCTCGAAGCGACCATCATAGGACACGGACGATCCGGCGATGCGGACGCGCTGCCCGACGCGCAGCCAGTTTTCGGCCGACCGGATCAGCGCCGTCTTTTCCTCGACGCTCAAGCTGGGGCGGCCGATGCCGAACGTCGCGTTGGGATCGCGCGCGATCCGCGCCAGCTTGTCCTCCACCGGCTCGGGCTTCCAGTCGATGACTGGCCCGGGCGCGGCCTTGTGCATGTGCGTCACCGGCTTGCCGCCAAAAAGGTCGGGCTGGACGCCAACGAGGCGGCGGTTGAACATCGCCTTGTGATAGTCGCGCCGCCATTGCGCCTCCGGGGTCAACGGCTTTGCAGTCGGCCCGTCACGCATGATCGCGATCAGCTCGTTGAACTCCTCCTCGCTTACCGTGGCGACGCTGGGGTCATAGACCAGTCGCGCCGCCACGGCCCGGCCCTCGTCGGGGCCGGGGCCGTGGGGGGCGGTCACGCCGCCGTCTCCATTTCAGGGGTCGTCCTGATGGCCATGCGGCTCAACAGCCAATCGGAAGCATCCTGCGCGAGCCGTGCGGCGGTGAAGATGCACCTTTTGTCGTTGCGGAGGGCTTGGAGCCAACTCGCCAGATAGGCGGCATGGTCCTCGCGGTCGTGAAGCTTGATGCCGATCGTCGCGCTCACGAACGCGGCCCCAAGTTCGGCCACCAATTCCTCCCGTGCGTAGTCCTCGCGCTTGGTGGAAATGAGGGTAGGCCGAGCAAGCCGGTCCACATGGCCGCTGGCGTGACATAGCTCGTGGGCGAGGGTCGAATTATAATCGTCACTGGTGTGAAAGTCGGCAAATTCCGGCATGACGACATGATCGGTACTGGGCTGATAATAGGGCTGCGAGCCGTGGTGCCGCACGGTGACAGGCACTTGGGCGAAAAGCGCATCCAGTTCAGCGTCCCGCTCATCGGGATTGGTCGCGGTGATGATCGGCGCGGGGATGGGATATTTCGCCGCAATGCCATCGATCTGCTCGGCATTGAAGACCGTGTATCGCTTGAGGAACGCCACCTGACGCTTACTGTCATCGCTCCCTTGATCGGGGCCACCTTCGCCTCTGTCGGCGTCCACCTCGATCTTGTTGGCATAGACGACGGTTGAGCCCCTCTCGCCCTTGCGGACGCATCCGCCAAGCGCGAGCGCCTGTTTGAAGGTAAGCCAATGCGGGGAGGCAAAGCCCTTCGTCATCGACGCAACCCAAAGGGTCAGGACGTTGATGCCGCGATAGGGCACGCCGGTCGAGCGCAGCGGGATATTCGGCGCGGCGCTGCCGTTCCACGATTTCGACCAAGGCCGGGTGCCAGCCTCGATCATGGCAATCATCTGATCGGTGATTTCCTGATAGACGTCGGCGCGGTTGTCGGTGATCCGTCCCATGATTTCTTCCTTTCCTTTGAGGCTGAAAGCCGGTCGCAACAGCAACCGGCTCTGCCTTTCCGGCGAGGAACGGGATGGGGAGGG
>JAPJRE010000300.1 GCA_030824725.1 Sphingomonas sp. | reverse complement strand
GTTCACGCTCGCGACCATCATAGTTGTCCTGAAAATCGACCGTATCCTTGTCGAGATCGTCGAGAAGCGTGAGGGCGACCCGCGCCAGACGCGCTTCGGTGTACCGCATTGAGGCGGGTGGATCCGGGTCCATCGAGCCGAAATTGCCCTGGCCGTCGATCAGCGGCACGCGCATCGCCCAGTCCTGCGCCATGCGGGCCATCGCGTCGTAGATCGAGCTGTCGCCGTGCGGGTGGTATTTACCCATCACGTCACCGACCAGGCGGGCGGACTTGCGGTAGGGCCGTCCGGCGACATAGCCGCCTTCCTGGGCGGCATAGAGGATGCGGCGGTGGACGGGCTTCAGGCCGTCACGAACGTCGGGCAGGGCGCGCGCCACGATCACGCTCATCGCGTAATCGAGGTACGAGGTCTTCATCTCGTCGACGATCGAGATCGGGGTAATGTCGGAAGGGTCGGCGAGCAGGGTCTCGTCGGTCAATGCAACAGACTTTCGGGTTTTTGTTACGCTGCGATGGCTCTAGCCGTCCGCATGCCTCCTGCCAACCCCGCGCCCGCGCGTACGCGTGCGCGGGGGGAGCATGGGAGCCAAGTGCGGGCAGAAACGTTCCCGGCTCGCCATCGCATCGTTCAAATGGGGTTCAGCGTGCTTCGCGCACGGCAACCATGCTTGAATGGTGTACAGGGCGCCTTTAGAGGAACGTGCGACGCCGCCTGGCCGACGAGGAGAGTTTCACATGAAGTTTGTTTCGAAGCTTGCGCTGACTGCCATGCTTGCGCTGGGTTCGACGGCGCTGGTGTCGACGCCGGCGCTTGCCCAGAAGGACAAGAAGGGCGCCACCAAGGAAGATCCGAACGCGCTCAAGGTGGGCGATGCCTTCCGCAAGGCGGCCCAGCCCGCGATGGACGCGGTGCAGGCCAAGAATTGGGCGGCCGCCGCCCCGGCGCTCGACGCGCTGGACCAGGTCGCGCAGAATGACGACGAGAAATATTATGCCGCCTATCTGCGCACGCGCGTGCAGATCGGCCAGAACGACCTGGCCGGGCTCACCAAGACGCTGCCGATCCTGATCGCGAGCCCGCGGACCCCGGCGAACGAGCTGCCGATCTACAAGCGCCAATATTACACGATCATCGGCAACCAGGCGCTGAGCGAGAAGAAGTATCCGGAAGCCATCGACGGCCTGATCAAGGCGCGCGAGGCCGGCAACGCCGACTTCGACGTCTCGATCGCGCTCGCCAATGCCTATGCGCAGACCGGCAAGCCGAACGAATCCGTGGCTGAAGTCGATCGCGCCATCCAGGCGGTGAAGGCCACCGGCCAGAAGCCGCCGGTCGCCTGGTACCAGTTCGCCATCCCGCGCGTCTACGCGACCGGCAACCGCGCCGCGACCGCGGAGTGGATGAAGAAGATGATCGCCGATTATCCGACCAAGCAGAACTGGCGCTGGGGCGTGCTGGTGATGCGCGGCAGCGCGGACCAGTCGGGCGGCCGCCTCACCGCGGCGCAGCGCATCGATCTCTATCGCCTGCTGCGCACCACCAAGGTGCTGGCCGACCAGAACGACTATCTCGACTATGCCGAATCGGTGAACGCCGCCGGTCTTCCGTGGGAAGCGGTGGCGGTGATCGACGAGGGCCGTGCATCGGGCAAGCTGCCGACCGGCAATGCCGATATCGCGCGCGTCTATGCCTCGGCGCAGACCAAGTCGAAGGCGGAAGGTTCGCTGACCCCGTTGGTCAAGCAGTCGCAGGCCGCTGCCAACGGCAAGACCGCGGCGCAGACCGGCGATGCGTTCCTCGCCTCGGGTGATTACGCCAAGGCCGTCGAGCTGTACGATCTGGCGCTCCAGAAGGGCGGCGTCGTGACCGACGAGGTCAACCTGCACCGCGCGATCGCGCTCTACAATCTCGGCCGCAAGGACGATGCGCGCACCGGCTTCGGCCAGGTGAAGGCGGCACCGGCGGTGGATCTGGCGGCGCTGTGGACCGTGGCGCTGGACCTGCCGGCGCTTTCCTGATCCGGACGGGCCAAGGGCAAAAAAGAAAGGGGCGGTCCGGCGGACCGCCCCTTTTTCGTACCTGTCGCCAGCGGCCGGTGCCGTGGTCAGTCGCTGAACGCCGGCACCGGCACGCCCGGCAGGGCCTTGGCGGTGCGGATGGTGAGCGAGGTCTTCACATGCTCCACATTGGGTGCGGTGGTCAGCCGCGTCGTAAGGATCGTCTGGAAGCTCTGCAGGTCCGGCGCGACGATCTTCAGGATGAAGTCGATCTCGCCGTTCAGCATGTGGCATTCGCGCACTTCCGGGATCTCGGCGACGAGCTGCTCGAAGGCGCGCAAATCGCTTTCGGCTTGACTTTTCAGGCTCACCATCGCGAAGACGGTGAGGTTATAGCCAAGCGCGCTCGGATCGAGTGCGGCATGATATCCCTTGATCGCGCCTTCCTGCTCCAGCGCGCGAACGCGGCGGAGGCAGGGCGGGGCGGTGAGCCCGACCCTTTCGGCAAGCTCGACATTGGTCATGCGGCCATTTTCCTGGAGTAGTCCTAGGATCCGGACGTCGATCTCGTCGAATCGCATTTTTTTCTGGGGCTCCTGCGTGGGTTCGTTTCTTATCCCTGCTTCCTAGCATAATAAAATTACGCTTCAACGCAATTGTCCCACATTGCGACGTGCCGAAATGGACTGTTTCCACCATGTGATACAGCGCGTTATGGGGGTGTTCACGTAAACGAACGGACTCCGGGGGACGACGGCTTTGCCGCTGCGCTACGACGATACGCTGGAAACGGTACTGGCCGGCGACCTGCGCTCCACCACCGGGGCATCGCTCGCGTGGCGGCAACTGGTCGACCTGCTCGGGCGCCGCCGGTTCGCGGGCGAGGGACGGGCGCTGGCCGCGCTCGACGCGATCCGCGCGACGGTGCCGCTGAGCGTGCGATCGGCAAGCGCGCGGGTGCTGGAGGGGGCACAGCCGCCGGCCGCGCTGGTGCGGCTGCTCGCCACCGATGATCTCAGCGTCGCGCTGCCCATCCTCCGCAGCGCCTGCATGGACGAGCAAGACTGGCTCGCGCTGCTGCCCGCGCTGGCGCCGGGCGGCCGCCACGCGCTGCGCCACCGGCGCGATCTGCCGCCCGCCGTTACGCGCGCGCTGGAGAGCTTCGGCCCGGTAGATTTCGTCCTGTCCGACCAGCGCTCCGCAGCTGATATCGCCCGCGACGCGGGCGTGGCGCCACTGCTGCCTGCCGCTGATGCGAGCGCGCAGGACACCGTTCTCGGCGCGGCCGGCGCGGCCGAAGGCGATCCGGCTGCCGAGACCGGGCCGTTCGCGGTCGCCGATCTGGTGGCGCGCATCGATGCCTATCATCGCAGCCGCGATGCCGCGCGCGACACTCCGTGGCCCGGCGAGCGGGCGCGCAACTTCCGCTTCGAGACCGACGCGAGCGGCATTGTCCGCTGGGTGGCGGGGGTCAGCCGCGCGCCCTTGATCGGCCTGTCGCTCGATCTGCAGGGGCTCGCGCGGGGCAGCCGGTTGGACGGCGTAGCGGCGGGCGCGTTCCGGCGGCGGGCCGGCTTCACCAATGCCCGGCTGACGATCGAAGGCGAATCCGATGCGGCGGGCGACTGGCTGGTCTCGGCCTTGCCAGCGTTCGAACAGGTCACCGGACGCTTCACCGGCTATCGCGGCAGCGCACGCCGCCCGCGCGCGGACGAGCGGGCGGAGCCGGTTCGCCCGCCTCTCGAAGCCGATGCGCTGCGCCAGATCGTCCACGAGTTGCGCACGCCGACCAACGCCATCGCCGGTTTCGCCGAGATGATCGAAACTCAGATGCTGGGGCCGGTGCCCGAGGCCTATCGCGACCGGGCGGCGCTGATCCGTGCCCAGGCGCGCGAACTGCTGGGGGCGATCGACGATCTCGATCTCGCCGCGCGCATCGAAAGCGCCGCGCTGTCGCTGGGCGAGGGCCGGGTTGCCTTGCGACCGCTGCTGGCAGGGATCGTCGCGGATCTCGACGAGTTGCTGGCGCTGCGCGGCTCGGCGATCCTGCTTCCCGACGAGGAACTGGCGGTATCGGGAGACCGGCGCGCGGTGGAGCGGCTGCTGGCGCGGTTGCTGGCGACGCTGGTTTCCGCCACCGCGCGCGACGAACGGCTGCACGTCCGGTTCGCGCAGGAGCGCGAGCAGCGGGTGAGCATCACGATCGATCGACCGCAGGCGCTGGGGCATTATCCCGGCGAGGCGGTGCTCGGCATCGATGACGAGCAGGATGAGGACGGGACGCTGCTCGGCACCGGCTTCGCGCTGCGTCTGGCGCGCAATCTGGCCCGCGAGCTGGGCGGCGGCCTTGTCATCGCGCCGGACCTGATCACCTTGCGGCTCCCGGCTGCGGCACCCGGCCTGCTGGAGCAGGCGCACCGCAACTGAGGCGGGACAGCGAGCTTGGGCTTGCAGCGGGGGCGCAGGCTCCGCTAGGGCAGGGCGGCGCTGGGGGCCTGTAGCTCAATGGTTAGAGCTGGCCGCTCATAACGGCTAGGTTGCGGGTTCGAGTCCTGCCGGGCCCACCAGTGTCGGTGTCGCTTTGCCTTGTGTCCGCCGCGCGGACGCTCTAAGCGCGGCGGTTCGTCGGGGAGTAGCGCAGTCTGGTAGCGCATCTGGTTTGGGACCAGAGGGTCGCAGGTTCGAATCCTGTCTCCCCGACCATCACACGGCTGTTCTTGCCCCTGCAGCAGACGGAACGGGCACGGGCACGGATCGCCGGAACGAGCCGGATGCGAGCCGAGCGGCTTGCAAGGACCAATCCCGGAACAGTCAGCGCGCACCCGCCGTAGGGTGGAGGTCCTTCGCGATTTTCGACCTTTGAAAAGGTAACCGGGTCACAGCCCGAACCACGGCTGCCGCTGCCCTGGGGCGAGCGCTCGGATACGTGACGGCCCGCGAACGGCGGGTGTTCCCGCTTCTCGTAAAGGGCCACGGGAACGTGGTGGGCGCCTCGCTCGGACGGATCCCGAAAGATCAGCGAAGATCATCGTGCGGCCATCTTGGCGAAGACCGGCGCGAACGGCCGCATTGGCGGGGCTGGATTGCGGCCGACGCCCCGCGCATTCCGATTCGACGGCGCAGTCTAAGTGCCACGGGAATGCCATGCGTGCGGTGGACTGCGAGGGTGGGTGCGATCGTTTGTACCATTTCGATACAAAATATGCGTGTCGTGCACGTCGTCGGCTGCCGACGACAC
>JAPJRE010000299.1 GCA_030824725.1 Sphingomonas sp. | reverse complement strand
CAGCAGAGCGCGCCCGCGCCTGCCGCCCCGGCGACGCCGCCCAAGCTGGTGGTCGTGATTTCGGTCGACCAGTTCTCGGCCGATCTGTTCGCCGAATATCGCAGCCAGTTCACCAGCGGCTTCGCCCGGCTGATGACCGGCGCGGTGTTCCCCGCAGGCTATCAGAGCCACGCCGCGACCGAAACCTGCCCGGGCCACTCGACGATCCTCACCGGCGACCATCCTTCGCGCACCGGCATCATCGCCAATGACTGGACCGACTTCGCCGCGCCGCGCGCCGACAAGACCGTCTATTGCGCCGAGGACGAGTCCGTGCCCGGCTCCGATTCGAACCACTACACCGTCTCCGACAAGCACCTGAAGGTGCCGACGCTCGGCGAATGGATGAAGCAGGCCGATCCCCAGTCGCGCGTCGTCTCGGTCGCGGGCAAGGACCGCGCCGCGGTGATGATGGGCGGCCACAAGGTCGACGAGCTCTGGTGGTGGGACGGCAAGGCGTTCGTTTCGTACGCCGGCCGCACCGCCCCCGACGCCGTCACCCGGATCAACGCCGCGACCACTGCGCGGATCGCCGAGGCGCAGCCTGCGCTCGACCTCCCGGCCTTCTGCCGCCCGCGCAGCCGCGCCATTCCGGTCGGCGGCAACAAGACCGTCGGCGACGGCCGCTTCGCGCGTGCCGCCGGCGACGGGCGGGCGTTCCGCGTCTCGCCCGAGTTCGACGATGCGGTGATGGCGCTGGGCGCCAAGCTCGCCACTGACCTGAAGCTCGGCCAGCAGGGCCATACCGATCTGCTGATCCTCGGCGCCTCGGCGACCGACTATATCGGCCACAGCTATGGCACCGAGGGCAGCGAGATGTGCCTGCAGCTGCTCTCGCTCGACCAGACGCTGGGCCGGCTGTTCGACGCGCTCGACCGCACGGGGGTCGACTATCAGGTGGTGCTGACCGCCGACCATGGCGGCCACGACCTCCCCGAACGCCACCGCGAACATGCCGCGCCCACCGAGCAGCGCATCACCGCCGACGTGACCACCACCAACATCAGCCGCACGCTGGCGGGCAAGCTGGGGCTGACCGGCCCGGTGCTGGTCGGCGGCCCGGGCGGCGACGTGTACATCACGCCGTCGGTGCCGCAGGCGAAGCGCGCGGCGGTGCTGGCCGAGGCGGTGAAGCTCTATGCGGCGAACGGCCAGGTGCAGGGGGTGTTCACCCGCGCGCAGGTCGAGGCCACCCCGATCGTCCACACCCCGCCCGAGACCTGGAGCCTGCTGGAGCGCGCCCGGGCTTCCTATGATCCGCAGCGTTCGGGCGACCTGATCGTCGCGCTGAAGCCGCGGGTCACGCCGATCCTCGATCCGGTGGGCGGCTATGTCGCGACCCATGGCAGCTTCTGGGACTATGACCGCCGCGTGCCGATCCTGTTCTGGCGCAAGGGCATGACGGGCTTCGAACAGCCGCTGTCGGTGGAGACGGTCGATATCGCGCCCACGCTGGCCGCGCTGATCAAGGTGCCGGTGCCGGTGGAGATCGACGGGCGCTGCATCGATATCGATGCGGGGGTGGGCGACAGCTGCAAGTAACGAAAGATCCTCCCCGGAACGGGGAGGAGGACCGCCGTCGAAGGCGGTGGTGGAGGGGAGCATCGACACCGGACTCGCCCGCTGAGATCCTCCTCCACCATGCTGCGCATGGTCCCCCTCCCCGTGCCGGGGAGGATCTTAGCGCCGCTCGAACGCGCGCATTCCCGTCAACCGGTTGTTCGCCACCATGACCCGCCCGCCCGACAGATCCGCGACGAAGGCCGGATCCGCCGGTGCCCCCGGCGCCAGCCCGGCGGTATTGCCCTCCACGCGGAGCCCGTCGGTCGGATAGGTCCGCGCTTCCGCCGCGACCACGACCAGCCCCGAGCTATTCTCCTTCACCACCCCCTGCACGAACAGGTTCTGCGCGATCGTGCCCGTGCCGCCTTCCGACAGGTCGATCATGTAGTTGGTCTTCCGCCCCGCACTGTCGTCGAAGCTGTTGCCGGTGATCGCCACGCGACGCGCGCGCGGAGCTTGCGGAAGACCACGCCCTCCACCGCCGATCCGCGCCCGCGCAGCACGAACGCCGCCTTGTCCTCGCACACCACGCGCTCGAAGATCGCGGTGCCCGATTGCACCGCCTTGTAGGTGATCCGGCCGGCGGCCTGCACCACGCACTCGTGATAGGTGCCGGGCGCGATCAGGATCGTGGCGGTGCCGTCGCGCACTGCCGCCACGGCGGCGGCGAGCGTCGGATAGCCCTGCCCCGTCTCGGCGATGGTGAACGGCGCGGCAGCGGCAAGCGCGAGCAAGAAGAGCGACATGCCGCACCTTGCCACGCCGCTCCTCAAAAATCCGCCGATGGGCAGGCGTGCACATTCGGCGCTTGTGCGCCGCAACGAAGCATTGCAGCATGCAGCCAATCGGTCACGCGGGCGTTTGGGAGCTTCGATGGGATCACTGGGGGCGTTCGACGAGATTTGGGGACATGGCGGTCCGGAGGCGCCGCGCGAGGCGTTCACCGCGCTGTCGCAATGGATCGCGGACACGCCCCCCGACGAGCTGCAACGCCGCCAGCATTCCGCCGAGGCCGCCTTTCGCCAGCTGGGCATCACCTTCGCCGTCTATGGCGACAGCGACGCCGCCGAGCGCATCATCCCCTTCGACATCGTGCCGCGCATGTTCCTGCGCCATGAATGGGAAAAGCTGAGCGAGGGCCTGGTCCAGCGCGTCGAGGCGATCAACGCCTTCCTGGAAGACATTTACGGCGCCCGCCGCATCCTCGACGAGGGGATCATTCCCCCCGAGCTGATCCTCCGCAACGAGCAGTTCCGCCCCGAAGTCGCCGGCATCCGCCCGCCGCACGGGGTGTGGGCGCATATCTGCGGGATCGACCTGGTCCGCACCGGCGCCGACGAATTCTACGTGCTGGAAGACAATGCCCGCACGCCCTCGGGCGTCTCCTACATGCTGGAAAATCGCGAGGCGATGATCCGGCTCTGCCCCGAGCTGTTCCGCGATTTCCGCGTGGCACCCGTCGACAGCTATCCCGACATGCTGCTGGAGACGATGCACTCGGTCGCGCCGCTCGGCCGCGCGCGGCCGGTCTGCGTCGTGCTGACGCCGGGGCATTTCAACTCGGCCTATTACGAGCACAGCTTCCTCGCCGATTCGATGGGGGTCGAACTGGTCGAGGCCGCCGACCTCGTGGTCGACGACGACGTGGTCTATATGGAGACGATCGCCGGCCGCGTGCGGGTCGACGTGATCTACCGCCGCATCGACGACGACTTTCTCGATCCGCTGGTCTTCCGTCCGGACTCGCTGCTCGGCGTGCCCGGGCTGATCGCCGCCTACCGCGCCGGCAATGTCGCGCTGCTCAACGCGCCGGGCAACGGCATCGCCGACGACAAGGCGATCTACAGCTACATGCCCGAGATCGTCCGCTTCTATTCGGGCGGCGAGGCCAAGCTGCCCAATGTCGAGACCTGGCGCTGCCGCGAGCCGCAGGCGCTCAAGTACGTGCTCGAGCATCTGCCCGAGTTGGTGGTGAAGCTGGTCGACGGCTCGGGCGGCTATGGCATGCTGGTCGGGCCGACGGCCACGAGCGAGCAGATCGAGGCCTTCCGCGCCGCGCTGATCGCCGAGCCCCACCGCTACATCGCGCAACCGACACTCGCGCTGTCCACAGTACCGACGCTGACCGAGAAGGGCCTTGCCCCACGGCATGTCGACTTCCGGCCCTTCGTGCTGACCGGCAGCGACAAGGTGCGCGTCGTCCCCGGCGGCCTCACCCGCGTGGCGCTGCGCGAGGGATCGCTGGTGGTAAATTCCAGCCAGGGCGGCGGGACCAAGGACAGCTTCGTGCTGCTGGGGGACGCGGCATGAGGGGGTATCCGCACGCCGCAGTCTGCGCTCCCCTTCCGCTTGCGGGAGGGGCGGGATCGTTCCGGCGCTTCTTCCACGTCAGTCCCTCCCCTAGCCCCTCCCGCAAGCGGGAGGGGAACCTGAAGGAGACCATCGCATGATGATGCTCTCCCGCACCGCCGCCGCGCTCTACTGGCTCGGCCGCTATGTCGAGCGCGCGGACTTTATCGCGCGGCTGGTGGAGGCCACCATCCGCCTCGACGCGCTCTCCGCCCGCCCTGCGGGCGAGGCCGCATGGCTGAGCGCGCTCACCGTCAGCTATACCGACGAACTCTTCGCCGAAACCGGCCATCCCGCCACCCAGGCGCATGTCGCCCGCTTCCTGACGCTGGAGGCCGACAACCCCGGCTCGATCACCCGCTGCCTGGAGATGGCGCGCAACAATGCCCGCGCGGTGCGCACCGCGCTCACCCGCGAGGCATGGACCGCGATCAACCGCGCCTGGTGGCTGTTCGCCAACCGCGCCTCGACCGGCGGCGCCACCGAGACGCTCAACCTGGTCGAGCAGGTCAAGGGCGAGACGCGCGGCTTCGAAGGCGCGATCCACCGGATGATGCGCAACGAGGCGACGTTGCTGATCCAGCTCGGCGCCGCGATCGAGCGCGCGGACAACACCGCGCGGCTGGTCGACGTGAAATACCACCTGCTGCTGCCCGCCGGGGAGAGCGTCGGCGGGGCGGTGGATCGCGACCAGTGGACGACGATCCTGCAGACCGTCTCCGCGGTCACCGCCTATCGCTGGCTCTATTCGGAAGGGCTGCGACCGGACAATGTCATCGACCTGCTGGTCAGCCGCGCCGAGCTGCCGCGCAGCCTCGCCGCCTGCGTCGAGGAGACGGTGACCTTGCTCAGCGCGCTCGCCAAACGCACGGGCTTGCAGGGCGAGGCCGATCGCATGGCCCGCGCGCGCCTCGCCCGCGTCCAGAAGGCGCGCACGCCCGACATCATCGTCGGCGGGCTGCACGAATATCTGGAGAATTTCATCACCGAGAACGCGCTGCTCGACGGCGCGATCGCTCGCCAGTTCCGGTTCCTCTGATGCGCATCGCCGTCGAACACCGCTCGGTCTACCGCTTCACCCAGCCCCAGGCGCGGATCGTCCAGATGCTGCGGCTGACCCCCTGCGACACCCAGCACCAGACCGTCGTGAGCTGGATGGTCGGGGTCGATTGCGACGCGCGGCTGCGCGACGCAGTGGATGGATACGGCAATGCCGTGACCATGCTCTATGCCGAAGGCCCGATCGAGGCGATCGAGATCGCGGTATCGGGCGAGGTGCTGACCACCGACAATGCCGGGGTGCTGCGCGGC
>JAPJRE010000298.1 GCA_030824725.1 Sphingomonas sp. | reverse complement strand
CCAAGGGCATCGACAGCGTGATCGAAGGGCTCGACAAGATCGCCTTCCAGACGCGCGTGCTGGCGATGAACGCCGCCGTCGAGGCGGGACGCGCGGGCGAAGCCGGCCGCGGCTTTGCGGTGGTCGCCGATCTCGTGTCCCAGCTGGCGATGCGCTCCGAGGAAGAAGCCAGCCGCGCACGCGACCAGCTGAGCGCCACCCAGAAGGACATCGTCGAGGCGATGCAGACCGTCCAGCAGGTGGAAGGCGCGCTCGACAGCATCTCGAACGCGACCGCGGAGGTTCACCAGCTGGTGAGCGCGATGGCGACCGACAACCAGGCGCAGGCCTCGGCCATCTCGCAGATCGCCACCGCGGTGCAGACGATGGACCAGAGCACACAGCAGAACGCCGCGATGGTGGAACAGACCTCCGCCGCCGCGCGCAATCTCAACGCCGAGGTCTCGGCCCTCAGCGACCAGGCGCACCAGTTCGAGGTGGGCGAGAAGCCCGCGATGCGGGCGCCCCAGTCAACGCCGGCATCGCGCGGCGGCTATGTCTCGCCGGTCAAGCCGCTGGCGGTGGCGGTGGCGGCGGCCGCGACCGCCGACGCGGGAGATTGGGCCAGCTTCTGAGCCGCCAGCCCTGACGCCACGGGAAAACGGCCGGGAGAGCGATCTCCCGGCCGTTCGCATATCAGGGCAGGCGCGTTCAGGCGGCGGCGAGGCGCGCCGTCCGGGCACGGCGCCGCAGCGACGCGCCGACAAAACCGACACCTGCGATCAACAGGCCCCAGCTGGCTGGCTCGGGAACGCCGCTCGGCCCGAACACCGCAACGGGATTGGCCACGCCGATGGTCGCGCCGGCGAGGCCGGCCGTGCCGAGGGTCGTGTTGAAGGCGGCCGCCGCTTCGTTGGTCAGGGTCAGCGTCGAATTGGCGCCGAGGGTGAACAGCGACAGGTCGCTGCCCAGCGCAGACCCGTTGGCCGAGGCGCTGCCGCGCACCAGGCCGGCCGCGGTGTCGATCTCGAAGTCGCCGATGCTCAGCGTCTTGCCGCCCAACGAGAACTTCAGGCCCGAACCGGCATGGTTGATGATCGTCGCACCGGTCGAGTCGTCCCGGTTGCCACCGGTGATCAGGAACGCGGCGACGATGTCCCCGCCGATCACGAACGAGCTGGCCGTGCCGTAGGTGGCGACCTTGTAGCCCAGCGACTTGAACGCGCTGGTCGCGGTAAGGTCGACGGCGGTGGCACCGCCGATGATCGGGGCGGCCAAGGCCGCGACGGGGGTGAGCGACAGGCCCGCAACCAGGGCTGCCGCACGCAGAGCGCGTGAAATCATCCGCAAAATCCTCCTGAACAGGGTACAACACGCCAGGAACGGCCGCATGGTTCATGCCCGCATCATGGCAGGCCCGGAACCTTGCGGCGGCATGGCGAGTTCCGGCGCGTTGCCGTGCGCCGCCATCGGCTTGGCGGGGAATTCGAACACGTTACGGCGAGCCGCCGGATTGTGGCGGCCACTCGTGCAGGTACGAAGGGAACTCAGCGATTGAGGCGGTGGAGGAGCTGTGCGCGCAGCCGGCGGGCGGCGGTGGCATCGATCGGCGCCAGCGGCCCGCGTGCCGCCTCGGGCAGGTGCGCTGCGGCGCGTTCGGGATCGCCGAACACATAATAGTCGAACAGCGCCTTCCACGCCTGCTTCTCCGGCGCCGGACGATCGCGCAGGCTGAGCAGCGCGTGAAGCAGGGTGAGCTGCGGCGTGTCGAGCCAGGCCGGGCTGGTGTTCCACCAATAGTTCACCAGCACGTTGAATGGCGCCAGCGCCTCGACATGGTGCCACCACATCGCCGGATAGAAGAGCAGGTCCCCCGGCTCCAGTTCCGCTACCTGTGCCGCCGCCATCGCATCGCGGAAGCCTGGGTGCCGATCGAAATCGGGGGCGGCGAAATCGACCATGCTGACCACCTGCCCGCCCGGCGTCGGCTCCAGCGGCCCCGGATAGAGATTGGCCACCTGCTCCGGCGGGAACAGCGTGAAGCGGCGGCGCCCGACCGCGCAGACGGCCAGGTTGTGCGACATGTCGTAATGGCAGGTCGCGGTCGTCCGGTTGCCGATCCAGATGCTCGCCAGATGCCGGGCGAACATCGGATGGTCGAGCGCAAGGTCGTTTTCGTCGCGGAAGCCCGGCAGATACTCGTCCAGATCGGTGGAGCCGACATAGAAGCTCGGGGCATCCGCGTCGCCGAGCCGCGGCCGCATCGCGTCGAGCAGCGCCGTCAGCGGCTCGCGGCGGCCGGTGAAGTTCAGGCCGGTCACCGTTTCGTCGTAGAAGAAGCGGCCGCCGATCTCCGGCGCGCCGGTGAAGGTTACCACCGGGCGACCCGCGTCGAAGCGCTGGAGCAGCCGTATCGCGACGTCGGTCGATTCCAGGCCCGCCCGGACGAGCGGCCAATCGGCGGCGATCGCCTTCAGGATCACCGGCTGCTGCGCCGCCATCAGCTGGTCGAACGGAATGGCGTCGGGCGCCACGCCTTCGATCACGCGCACGGCGGGCGCAGCGCCGGCGAGCAGGTTCATCGGCCAGTGCCTGCGTTCTTGCGCTCGATCAGCGCGCTGATGTTGCCGAGCGACGACGCCACCAGATAGGCGAGCCCCAGCACATTGGCGCGGTGCAGCCGCTCGATCGCGGCGCCATCCAGCGCCTCCAGCCGCTCGTGCGACAGCATCTGGAAACCGTCGATCCGGTAGCGCTGCTCGTCGTGCAGCGTCACCTCGATCACATTGGCCTCAAGCAGCCCCAGTTCCTGGAACAGCGCATAAACCGGTGCCGCGGCGCCCAGGCCGGCATGGATCCGTCCCAGCACGCGCGAGACATGCTCGAGATAGCGGGTGGCGCCGCCCTGGGGCAGGAACAGCAGTTCGCCGGCCTCGGTGCCCACCCGCGGATCGTCCATGTCGACATGCACCGTCGGCCCCTCCTCGGGATCGGCGCCATCGCCGGGGATGCCGATCGAGAAAGGACCGCGCTGCTGGAGGGCCGGGATATAGCGGCTGGTCCAGCGTGCGCCGTCGAAGAACAGATTCTCGTCGAGGTCGAAGCCGGTGAGCGCCACCGCCTGCAACCCCTCCCCTTCCGCCTCGCGGAACAGGATCGGAAATTCGCGTTGCGCGGCTTCGAACTCGGTGGGGAAGATAAGGATCTGGTTGGCGGCATCGCCGAATTCCGCGCCGTGGCGGAAGGCGACGCGCAGGTCCTGGTGGAGCACATTGTCCAGCGCGACCGGGTTCGTCATTCGATTGGCATCCATGTTGCCGGGCGTCGGCCCGGTTCGACGGGACCATGGCGCAAAGCCTCGGCCGTCTCAACCATCGGCACGCCGCGCGCGCAAAGGAAAGGGCCGCTGCCCCCGGCAACGACCCTCCCTCTCCACTCGCGCGATTGCGCGGTAGCTCAGAACTTGAAGCGCGCGCCCAGCAGGAAGCGGCGGTCGAGTTCCTGCGCGAACCACAGCTGCTTCTCGTCACGCGCGTAGGTGCGCACGCTCTCCTCCGTGAGGTTGATACCCTCGAAGGTGATCGCGATCTGCGGCGTGATCTCGTAGCTGATGTTCATGTCCAGCTGGCCGAACGGCGCGGTGTACTCGGGATTGCGCGAGCCCTGGCGGTTGACGCCCGAAAGCGACTTGCCACGCCAGTTATAGGCGAGCCGCGCCGAGATGCCGCTCTTGTCGTAGATCAGCGTACCGCTGGCGGTATCGCTGAGGCCGACGAGCGCGAACTGGTCCTGCGACGGATCGGCGCCGATGTTGAAGCCGATGTTGCCGCGTACCAGCGTGTACTGCGCCGCCACGCCGAAGCCGGTGGTGCCGAGGAAGTACTGGCCGGCCAGCTCGACGCCGTAGATCTCCGCGTCCCGATTGTTGATCGGCTGCGTAACCTGGAACTGCCACAGCGCGTCGGTGCCGTTCGCCTGGATCCGCGGACCATTGTTGATCGTCTGGATGAAGGCCTCGTCCAGCGCACGTGTGGTCGTATTGTAATTGGCATTGAACTGCGAAACCGCCGCGGCCGTAGACCCGGTGGACTGGATCAGCGAGGTCATCACGTAGAGATTGACGTCGCTGGTGTCCGCACCGATCCCCTGCAGCGCATCGCGCGCCGCACCCGAACGGCTGCCCGCCACCGCCGACGTCGGATCCCGCAGGCCGAACAGCGGCGACGTATACTGGCCGTTGCCGATGAAGTTCCGCACCCGCTTGTCGAAGAACGACGCAGAAACATAGCTGTCCGGCTTGAAATACCATTCCAGCGACGCGTCGAAATTGTCCGAGATCAGCGGGCGCAGCCGGGCGTTGCCGGTATTGCCGGTCGGGATGCCGCCGTTGATGCTGGGGCGCGGCGGGCCGCCGACGGTGACCGAGGTGTAGAGGTTGTTGTAGTTGGGCCGCGCGATCGTCTTGCTGTACGACAAGCGGGCGAGCAGGTTCCGCTGCAGTTCCACCTGGAAGTCGACCTGCGGCAGGATGTTGTCGTAGCTGCCGCCGTCACTCAGATACTGCCCCTGGTTGGACAGGACCACCGTGAAGTCATTGTCCGAGTCCCATTCGATCCCGGCCGGCACCGCGGTAAGCGACGTCGTGTGCGACTTGGTGTGTTCGTAGCGAAGGCCGCCGACGAGACGTGCCGGCGCGTTGCCGATCTCGCCCTTCCAGGTCAGCTGGCCATAGGCAGCCCAGATTTCCTCGTTCACGCGGTTGTCGTTGCGGCTGTTCACCGCGACCGCGTTGCCGCGGCTGGCATAATAAGGCGACATGATCGAGTAGATCGCGGCGCCGTTGCCGCGGAAGGCAAGCTGCGAATCCGGATCCGATCCCGGATTATAGTGCTCGAACTTGCAGACCAGACAGAAGGCCTGGAGCGCACCCGGCGCCTGACGCTGGACGTCGCCCGGATTGGCGAGGCCCCAGTCACCCAGCGTCTGCTGCGTCTCGGTATAGGTCTGCGTGGTTTCCACCTTGCGGAAATTGCCGCCGAAGTCGAAGCGGCTGCCCTCGCCGAGGTCCCAGCCGAAATCGGCACGCACTTCCTTGACCTTCTGGTTCTGCAGCGAGCTGCGCGTGCGCCCGATGGACGAACCGACATCGTTGATGTCGAGCGGCGCGCTCGCGCCCAGCGTGATGTCCTGCTGCGGGATGCCCGACAGATAGGTCACCGAATGCGCCGCGACGACGTTCGCCCCCATGCCCATCAGCGTCGAGCTGACGCCGTTGGGGTTGTCCGGACGGCTGGACGCGGAGCTGATGTGG
>JAPJRE010000008.1 GCA_030824725.1 Sphingomonas sp. | reverse complement strand
TTCGTGCTTTCGCGGACCACTCCATTTTTTGGTTCGTGTTTTCGAGGACCGGCCCTGCCGCAGGGTTGAGAGCGCTACTATGACAGCGCAGACGACAAACCAGGGCGAGCTATTCGTTCTCGACAGCCCTCTGCTCACCGAGGTTCGCGGCGAGCAGTCATTGATGGCCTACCCGTTCTTTGCATTGACCAAGACGGCGTGGAAGCGCTCGCTGATCTACAAGACCGATGCTGTGTCGATCGAGATCGGGCCAGGGCCACGCGGCGTTGCGACGATTTATGACAAAGAGATCCTGCTGTATATCGCGAGCCTCATGGTCGCGAAGCTGGACGCTGGCGAACATGTCTCGCAGGACTTCTTCTTTACCGCGCACGATCTTTTTCGCGTCACTGGCGTCAACGGCTCGGCCCGATCCTATACGCGTCTATCCGACGCTCTAGAGCGCCTTCAGGGCACGCAGATCAAGACGGACATCGAAGCGGGCGGCGAAGGCCAAGCGGGTTTTTTCTCTTGGTTATCAGAGGCCCAGCTTCATTACACGCGCACCAAGAACGGCGATAAGCGGCTGAAGGCCGTGAAGGTCCGGCTGTGCGATTGGCTCTATCGAGCCATCCTGCGCGATCGTCGCGTTCTGGATTATTCGCCGGGCTATTTCCAGCTAGGCCCGGTAGAGCGGCGGCTTTACGAGGTCGCGCGCTCCACCTGTCAGGACGGAGCGGTTCAGGTCGGGTTAGACGATTTGCGTCTCCAGCTCGGCTATCAGAACTCGCTCAAACATTTCCGGCATGCCATGAAGGGCATTACCGACGCCAATGCGATACCGGACTTCCACATCATCATGGGTGAACGGCCTTCAACTGGCACGGTGAACGGTCGGCGAGCAAAGGGCGGCGCTACTACAGTCACCATACAGCGCAAGCCGAGCTTGGCGGACGCCTCATAACTGCAGCGACTCGATTCGCGCAGGGTTTGCCTGAACGGTCCGCCAAAGCACGAACTTCGGTCGCCGAAAGCACGAACTCGGGTCCGCGAAAGCACGAACTGCATCTCACCCGGTCCGCGATAGCACGAACTTTTCTTCGAGTCGGTCCGCCAAAGCACGAACTTCATTTGTTTCGCGGCGCGCTCTAATTCGCCAAAAATGTCGGGGAGCCGAGAGCATCCTGCGATCGGTCAGTCAGGGAGCGGCCGTGACCATATAAACGAATGCCCGGCACGAAGGCCGGGCACCCTGGAACGCTATGAACGATGCTTGCCGGCATCGATCGGGACGTAAGACACCCCCTTCATATCCGTTCATGAGCTTCGGTTCAAGGGAGCGCGCTTCGCGCCACGCTCTTGTTTTGCCTGGTCCCGGCCCCACGAAGGGGACGGAAGATGGGAGCTGTTACACTCGCGAAAGCGAGCTTCATGGCGCTCGACCGCATTGAGCGGGCGCGCCCAAGATCACGGTCGGGCGCTGCTAATCCCACGCGCGCGCATGTGCATCCGAACAGCCGCAAGGCCGGCACGTTCGAAGAGGACTTCTTTTATAGCTATGCGAAGGGCGAGACCGATCGGCTCTACAAGAAGGCCGTGGAGCTGCTGAAGCGCAAGAACGCCATCCGTCGCCTCGCGCGCGCCGAGGGACGACAGCTCACCGAGGATGAGAGGCTGGTCACGCTGATAACGCCTGCGGCCGTGCGGGTGTTCGAACAACTTACCAATCTCGCCCGCAACTGCGCCGGCAAGGTATTTCCAACCTGGGAATGGATCGAGACGCACACCGGCCTCTCGCGCGCGAGCGTCGGGCGTGGGCTATCGATCCTCGCCAAGATGGGGCTGCTCGACAAGCAGCGCCGGTGCGTGCCGATCGATCCTCCGGCAGGTCGGCCGAAGGCCCGCTACGCCCAGACATCGAACGTCTATCGGATGAGCTTTCCCAATCGGCTTGCTCGCTTCCTTCCGCGCTTCCTGCGACCCGTTCCGCTCCCCGACGACGTGGTGCAGCGAGAGGCAGACCGCATCGAAGAGATCGAGGCCATGCGGCTTTGGCGCTCGCCTCGCCAAGTGGTCGCCGAGGAAATCGAGGATGACGGCCTGCGGAGTGTGTTGGACGGCCTCGCCATCGCGATCGAGAAACAAGAGTCTCAAAAAAATGGTCAACCGCTCCTAGATTCATATATTCCAGGGGCAGATGGAGTTGGCCTAAGTCGGCCAACGCTTTAACGCCTGACGGCGCAGAGGGATCTAACCCAACCCAACAGCCCCAGCCACAACCCACACCACCAAGCCGAACCGTCGGACGCGCCGCTCCGCGTCGCGATGCTCCCGAGAGGAGCAAGCGTTTATCGTCGCGTTCAAATCGCCGCCTTCGTGCTTGGTGCAGCCGTTTTTTGGCCTTCAACGCAGCCGTAGCGGCAGTTTTCAGGCCGACTTACGCGATCGAACAGCTTGTCCTTCTTTATCGAACGATGCCCTGTCCCATTCCCCCCGCGATTTGTGCGCGTTTGGTCGACCATAATCATGCGGCACCGCGATCTGGATCGGGCCGGCGAGATCCTGGGGCGCGTCCGAGGGCCAGTCCTTCCCGATCGGCTCTTCCTTCATTGATGGAAAATGGGCGCTTGCCGCCTTCTACGATCAAGCAAATAACCGGCTGCACCTACGGTTTCCGCCGCGCGGACCCTCCGTTTTTTTGCTTGATCGCGGCGCCTGCACTCCCCTTCAACTTCCATCAGGAATGAGCCTGATCATTTAGAAGGACAGGACCATGCAGAACATCGCGGAGTTTCGGATCATTGGCCGGGTCGGCAAGGTCACGGAACATGACAAGGTGACGAAGGTGAACGTCGCCGCCAACTACAATCGCCAGGAGAATGGCGAATGGGTGACAGATACGCACTGGAATGAGGTGACGTTGTTCGGCAAGCTGATCGAGCGCGGCACCAAAGCCCAAAAGGGCGACCTGGTTCACATCACGGGCCGCATCCGCCAGAACTCCTACGATACCGCCGAAGGCCGGCGCTACACGGTGGAGTTGATCGCAGATGGCTTCGCTGTTCTCGCTAAGGGGGCGGAGGACCGCGACTAAGCGCGGTCGGGGCCGCCTACGGGCGGCCCTTCTCGCCGACGAAGCTCCAGCTCCACCGCCTCGCGCATGAAGTCGGCCTGGCTTTCCCCGTCACGCAGCACCGACTTGATCCGGCCAAGCGTACCTTTCGGAAAACGGGCCAGCGTTTGATCCTCCATCGGAGGTCGACCCACAGAACGGTTATTGCCAGATGTCATCCAATGCCCTAGTAATTACCGATACCGCATATTGACGGCATTAGCGGTATCGTATATTACAGGGTGCCTTTCATCAAGGCGGTGGAGGCGAAAGCCATGTTGGGTAATCTGCTCACGATAGGATTGTTCGTCCTGATCGCTTGGGCCGTCTTTCGAGGCGGAGGGGGCGGCAGTCGCCGGATCTGGAGTGGCGACACACCAGAGGAGGAAGCGCGGCGCAACACGCGCACGGATTCCAATTATCGCGGCTATGACCACTGGAACAACCATTCCGATCGGGGCTGGTAGGGCGTGCGAACAATCGCGGTTAATGTGGAAAAGGGCGGCGCTGGCAAGACGATGATCGCTTGCCATCTGGCATGGCTGCTCGCTGATGCCAATGCGCGGGTGCTATTCCTCGATCTCGACCGCCAGCGCAACGCGACCGACGCGTTGGCCGACTTCGAGAGCCTTGGTTCGTGTAAGCCATTGTTCGAACCGAATTATGAGCCCCCCACCAGCTTTCCCCGGCTCGCAATCTATTCCAACAAGATGGGCGGCGAATTTGACGCGGACTACCCCAAGGCACTCACCGCTCTAAATGCCAACTTCCCGTTGCTCGACGCTCATTTCGACTATTGCGTCATCGACACACCGCCGTCTTGGTCGTGGATCAATTACGCGGCCCTCTTGGTCTGCAATCATCTAATCGTGCCCGTCGAGCTCGGGCCGTTTGGGCCTGCGGCGACCAAGCAGGTGTCGGATTCGATCGCGACCGTAAATCAGCGCCGGAAAATCCCCATCCACGTCGTCGGGCTCGTCCCCAACCGGGTCCGCGCTAACGACACTCATCAGATGAAGATGCTCGCCGCGATCAAAGAAAAGATCGGGCGCAACCTATTCGAGAACTTTCTTCCCGAGCGGGCGCACTACAGCCAGGCAATCCAAGAGCATGTGCCGGTCTGGCGGTTCGATAAGGATGTGCGCACGTCGCTGCCGCCCATGCGCGCCTTCCTCGAGGAAGCCATGACCCGGATCAGGAACCACAAATGACAGACTTCAGCGGTTTCGACGTCTTCAGCGAGAAGGCAGCAGTGGCGGACGCCGATCGCGTCCAGCTTCTAGACCCCGAGCTGCTTTATCCAGATCCCGAAAACGTCCGCAGCGAGATCGATCCGGCCAAGATCGACGAGATTGCGGAGTCGATCAAAGAACGCGGATTGCTTCAACCGATCACCGTCGCGCCAAAAGATGAGGACGGCCGCTACCGGATCATGTTCGGTGAGCGTCGTTGGCGGGCGTGCAAGAAGCTCGGCGTGCAGGTCCGCGCGATCGTCAACAAGACCGACGATATTGAGCAGGTCCGCATCGATCAGTTCATCGAGAACGACCAGCGTGAGGATCTGTCGACCGCCGATATGATCCGGTTCGTCACGGGCCAAGTTGCCAAAGGGCGTTCGCTCGCCGAGCTGGCCCGAGCGACGGGCCGCAATAGGACGCTGTTGACCCGCTATCAGGGGCTCGCCAAGGCTCCGGACTATATCGCGGCTCTGTTCGCTGACATTTCGATGCGGAGTGCCGTCGCGTTGGCCCAGGCTGCCAAGGCCGACGATGCTGCAACCCGGGCTTTCGTCGCTAACACGGCCGCCGAGGACATGACCGTGCTGGCATGCGAACGGTTCGCCCGCGAGGTTGGCGCGAAGAAGACCGCGCCTAAGCCCGAGCCGGTTCCAGCGCAGGAAGTGGTGCCCCCCGCCCCCGTCTCCGAGGCGCAGTCCGATCCTGCGCAAATCGCCACGCCGCTAGCGCCGACGACGGACGAGATCAGGGACGATGAGGCCGATCGCGCGCTGGACGAGACGCCGGTGGCTGTAGTTTCCCCGTCGGCCGAGACCCCCGCTCCCCGCGCTGCCTCAAAGCCGAAGGGTGGCAAACAGCGTGTTGAGCGGCCGTCGATCGAAATCGAGGGGAAGCGAGCGATGGTCGTCGAGGCGCTGTTGCACTTCGATGGTGAAGCGGAACCGCGCATCGTGAGTTGGCGCTGACCGCGCCGGTGTGAACGGAGAGCGCCGGCAGCGGCCGACACTCGCGCTCAGGTCCAATCCTCTTTTCCGCGACTTCATTCCTTTCGAGACGGATAGAGTGTGCCACGTGGCACACTTGAAGGTTGATTTTGGTGGTGGATGTTTGATGGCAGGATAGGTATTGCGGCGTCGGATGTATTACATTACCTCTACGAGGCCATGTCGATCGCGTCGCAGCCTGCATCCCCCACCAAGGAAACAGTGATGTTGACGGCGCGCGTTGATCGCGAGCTGCTGGCCGCATTCGACGCCGTGGCCGAGGGCAGGGGAGGGCGCAGCGCTCTCCTACGGACAGTGCTTCAACAGTCTTTGAAGCATGTCGCCGACGCGCCTCGGATCGCTCCGAGGTCGGATAGTCCCGGCAACCGGGTGAACCTTCGTTTCACGGACGCCGAAACAGCGGTCCTCGACTACAGGGCCGCGCAGCGCGGCGTCGATCGCGCGGGGTGGATCAAGGCGCTGGTGCGCCGTCATCTCGCGCTTAAGACCGGCGTCGACGACGGCCTGCGCGACGCCGTGGCGCCGATCCGGATGCAACTCACCCGGATCGGCCGTAACCTCAATCAGGCGATGAAGGCCGGCAACGCCGCGATGATGGCGGACAGCGGCCTGCAGATCGATCGCGAGCTGCGCCGGATCGCGGACATGCGTGAGGAGATCAACGAGCAGATCGCGGCGCTGGCGGACGTGCTGCGCGGCGAGACCGCCTTTTGGGAGGTCGCCGACTAATGCCGTTCGGCGATCGTGACGACGACCTTTGGGGCGTATTGAAGCCGATCTTCAGGCCGCGCCTCGTCAGCGATCCGAACATCAAGTATGCGCGGCATCTGGTCAACGGCACAGGGCCGTTCGCCAAACATTCGCCGGCGACGTCACGCGCTAGAGGGGACGCGCTGGCTACCCTCGCTCGCGTCGTGCGGCGCACCCCTGAGGTGCTGGTCAAAGTCACGGGGCGGAAGAAGGGAGCAAAGCATCTCGCCGCGCATCTCGACTATATCGGCCGTCACGGTGACATTCCGCTGGAGACGCGGGACGGCGAGCAGATCGCGACCAAAGAAGACGCGCAGCGGATCGCAGACGAGTGGTCCGATCCGCTTTACTGGCGGCAGGGCACCACGGTTTCTGCGGTGGCGATGGTGTTTTCCATGCCCGCCGGCACTGACCCCGAAACCGTGAAACAGGCCGTGCGTGAAACGGCCGAGCGCATGATCGGCGACAACCACGATTATCTTATGGCGCTCCACACTGACACGCCACGGCCGCACGTCCACCTTACGGTCCAGGCCGAGGGCCTGAATCGTAAGCGCTTCGATCCGAGGCGCGAGGATCTGTTTCGGTTTCGGGAGACGTTCGCTGAGGCCCTGCGCAGCCGGGGCGTCGAGGCCGAGGCGACGCCGCGCTATACCCGCGGCCAGGGAAGGGCGGGCACCAGCATGGCGTTGACGCAGTTGCGCGCCCGCATACGTAGCGGCGCCTCGCGGCAGCCGACCGATGCGGATATACGCCAGGCGCGCGAAGCCATGCAGATTGCGCTTGGTAAAGCGCAGCAGCCCGCTTTCATATTGAAGACGCACGCGCGCTGGCAGGACACCAAGCGACGCTATGAGGCTGCGGCCGAACGGCTCGATCGCAGCGCTGAGCGCCAGGATCGCAAGCTGGCCCGCGATGTGCGGCAGTTCATACAGGAGCGCGGCAGCATCGAGACGGTGCCTGACCGGATGTTGCGGGAGGCAGAAGCGCGGGTGAGGGCTGTGCAGCAGTCAGCGCCAGCGGAGGTGAAGCCGGATCGAGGTGTGCCACGTGGCACACGTCCGCCGCCGTCTGGAAGGCAGAGATGAATGCAGCGTTTGAGCCGTACTAGGCGCGCACTGTCCCATAGAAGGATAACTGGAGCATCTTTATGGGATTGGTGATAGTTTCGGGCGCGAGCGGTCAACACGCAACGGTCGTATACGAGTGCGCGCGCCTCTCCGGGCTTGATGTCGATGGGTTTGTGACCTTTGAGCCAAACGAAAGCCTAGAAATTTTAGACTGCCCAAATCTTGGCACTCTGGCGGAAATCCTGGGTAAGGGCGGAAACGTAAGCTTTATTGTTGCCTGCGGCTCAAACGATGAACGCCAGAAATTGGCGAACTTCGTTATGGAACGAGAGGGACGGTTGCAATCTGTGCAACACCCACGTTCGATCATTTCCCCGTCAGCTCATATCTCGCCGGGATGCTCGGTAATGGCAGGAGCCATCGTGGGTCCCCGGGCGTCGCTTGGCTATTCCACGATTGTCAACCACGGCGCTGTGGTCGATCATGATTGCATCGTCTCAGATTACGTAAACATATGCCCAGGAGCCTGCATCGGTGGTTCAACGGCTCTGTCCAAAGGTGTCTTCCTTGGACTTAATAGCTCAGTCATCCAAGGAGTGAAAATAGGTGCTTGGACCAGGATTGGAGCTGGCGCCGTCGTTCTATCCGATCTTCCCGAACACGTTACAGCAGTCGGGGTTCCCGCGAGAATTGTCCAGAAAACAGCATAGTGACGGTCCCCAACCATATGCTGTGTGAGGCGGAAATCCGCGTCCGAGAGGCGCAGGAACGAACGCTCAACACGCTGTCGCCGAATATAAGTGTGCCACGTGGCACACCTCCGCCGCCTACCCCGCGAAGCTAAGACGCTAGAATTTTCCCGATTGGGATGATTGAGAGGGGAAGCGGATCATAGCGCTCGGTATAGAGGCAGGATGTGGTCGCGGGTCAAAGGCGCTAGGGGCAACGCCGTCGCTGAGATATGATCGACCCAGACGGTCTCCTCGATCTCTGAGCGCATGGTAGGATCGTGCCGCATCTGCAGATGGAAGATTTCAGCCTCGACGATATGGCCGGGTTCGTTCGCCGCGGGTGCCGAGTAACGACCGAGATACCGCACATCATCCTCTGCGATCAGCACCAGCCCGATCTCCTCGCTCAGTTCGCGACGAAGGGCACTTATGGGGCTTTCGCCATCCTCAATCTTGCCTCCGGCTTGCATGAACCATTCAGTTCCTGCCTTGCGTACTAGCAGCAAGCGTCCGGCACCGTCATCTATCAGGGCGGCGGCTATCCTAATGGTGAGGGAGGCATCTTCGCTCATGTAGCAATGTTACCTGCAATGACCTTTTCCACAAACTAATCTGCAACGGAATCCGTTTTACCGATCGCCCTGACGGTAGCCAGCGGGTCCGCTTCCCATAACCTGTTCCAGATTGCGATTCCTCAAACCTCAGATGGGGCCAGGGAAACGGGAAAGGTGTGCCACGTGGCACACTTGCCTCGACGTGGGGTCAGCCAACAGCCAATCCCGGCGAGCTGCCTCACCGACTGCGCGACTTTTGCAGGATTTGGTCTTGCGCCATTTCGCGCACGCGCTCTTCCTGCCTCGCCTCGACCTCATGCCGGCGACGGCCGCGCCGCGACCTCTTCCTTGCGCTCCGCGACGAACTCGCGCCGCTTCTCGTGATGGTTGGGGAAGCGTTCGGCCGCGACAGCCATAGCAAGCGCCACGTGGCTTTGCGCTTTGCGAAGCACGGGGTCTTTGGCGTTCTGGACGTCCGATTGCCGGCGAGAAGGTGGGCGATGAGATCGCGCAGCTCGATCCCCGTCGGCGGATTGCCGCTAGACGAGGAACCCCGAGGGTTCGAACGCAAAGACAGTCGGGTCATTTGCCATGAGACCATCAAAGGTGGCGTAACTTTCGAGGTTCTGCATGTTCCATACGGCGCTGCCCGTTCCGAACTGAATGGTGTCGCCGGCATAGTCGAACATTGGTTCGTCTCGCGCCGATTCGGGACGATAAAGCCACGGCAGCAACAGCGTGTCCCCCGTCGCTTTGATCTTCAGATACACATCGTCATAGATATAATAGGGCGTTCCCGAACCCGCCGATGCGTCCCATCGCTCAACGACGAGATCGACGTCTGACGGTGCGAGATCGCGCAGAAAGACGTCGATCCCACTGTTCTCAAAATACGGGTTATCATCCACCCAATCATGGCCGTAGCCCCCTGCAAACACGTATTGCGTTTGTCCGTCACCGTAGAGGTTTGAGAGAATGTCGTTGCCGGCGCCGCCTTCGAGAATGTCTTGCGTGCCCTCGGCATACAGCAGGTCGTCCCCACCCATTCCATAGAGCTTGTTGGTGCCTTCACCGCCCATAAGAACATTTGTAGCGTCGTTGCCAATCAGATCGTCGTTACCCGAACCGCCGATCGCATCCTCGATCAAGGGCCGGGTTCGATCGGCGGTCGGCAGGTGGTCAACAAGCGACATTGCGACATTCTGATTGCCCCCGATCGAGCTGAAAGCTCCCGGTTGAAGGTTGATCGTCACCCGCTGAGCGAAACCCGACGCATCGATCATGTCATGGCCGCCACCATCCCAAAGGGTGATAATCCCTGGTGAGGTCGTAAATGTGTAGATCGTGTCGTCCGATCGCGTGGAATAGTTGACCCCATAGAGTGACTGAAGCGCAGCAATATCGAGCTGTTGAAGACCTAGAGGTTCCGACCCGGATGCCGCGTTTGGGTCCGGGTTGTATGACATGATCGTATAGCTTCGATTGTCGAAGGCGGCGGAAAGGTTGGGGAGGGAAGGTGGAGTGCCTCCGCCTGCATAGGCCCCGCCGTGTTCCAAACCCACCGCGTGGCCAATTTCGTGCATGATGGCCATGTGATCGTAACTCCCCGGGGCAGGGGCACTGGCCATCGTTGTCGGAAGAAATATGTCGCCGCCCTCCTGCGTCGGCAACGGATATTGACCATTGGCGCGGCCATTCGGCGTGATTGCCGAACCTATGTCAATCTGTCCTACGCCAGAGCTTAGACTGAAGGTCAGCCCGCTCACATCGGAGAAGGATGAAGCATAGCTACCGTTCGATGGCGGGTTGAGCAGGCCGGTGATGTAGTTTTGAAGAGCCGCATTAACGGGGCTGAAAGTTGATCTGATCGGATCTCCGGCAGCCAGGTAGGATGGCGCCGTTTGCATGAAGCTGAAAGTCACCGCTGGCGATGACCAATGGTAAGGGCTGATAAGGGCGGCATACTCGCTCATTTTACCTCTCCGCGATCAGGCGTGGCTGCACATTGAAGGCCCTTGGGAAATGCCGGATAGGCAATCAGGGCGGTGTTGTAATCGGTCAGAAACTTCCAAATCGCCGCTTCCAGAGCACGTCGTGCAGAGTTGGCGGTGTCCGATGAGCCGGCGAAAACCACCACATCGCTCTGCCGAGCTGCGGCGCATTCGACCCCAGGCGTCTCCCAAGGAAGCCCTGCAGGGGGAGGAGGAAAGTCGGGCCAGATCGCAGCGATGCGAAAGTCACCTCGTTTGATCGACAGAGCAGCTTCTCGCCGGCCGTCTAATGCACGCATGGTTTGGGTGTGCCGGGTTACGGCCGCATCGCTACATTCCCGATCAAGACTTTCGGCGAGCCGTCGATCCGAGATTATTGAGTGGTCGCCACATGGTCTAGAGGCCCATATTTTACGTCCAGCTTCGACCGTTTGTGGGGTTTGGGCTGAGACGGTGTGAATGGAGATGGCGGCTACCAGCAGGCCTATCGCAACGCGCATCATCACCGTGACCTCGACTTCTGCAAAATCTGATCCTGCGCCATCTCGCGCACGCGCTGGTCCTGCTTCGCTTTGACCTCGATGCCGGCGACAGCCTCGCCGCGGCCGAGCCGCGCCGCGACCTCTTCCTTGCGCTCCGCCACGAACTCGCGCCGTTTCTCGTGATCGTTGGGAAAGCGTTCGGCCGCAACCGCCATTGCAAGCGCGACATGGCTTTGCGCCGTGCGAAGCACGGGGTCTTTGGCGTTCTGGACGTCCGATTGTCGGCGAAACCGCTCGGCCAGATCGGCACGCGGCTCGGCCTGTTCCCTCGTGTCGCGGGCCTGGTTGGCGGTCCGCGTCGATCGCGTCTGGTTGTCGGGAACGTCGCCCTGCCGCGCCGCCTCGCGCTCAGCCGCAGCCTTCGTCTTGTCGTCGGGCTTGTAGCCGTCGACCTTGATGCCCTGCGCCGAGGCGGCGAGGTAAGCGGCGCGTTGGAACTCGGCGTCGCCACTGACCTTGATCGCGGTCCACCCGTTTTCCTTCGCGAGCCGGATCAGATCGGGGAGGGAGTCGCGGTCCTTCGCCTTGATGCGATCGGGCGTGATGGTCGCGACGGGCTGTTTGTCGTGCGCGCTCCGATAGAGCTTATCGCCGACCCGGAGGAACCGGGAGTCCAGATCGGCGGGCACTTCCATCGGCCGCCGGCGTCGACCCTCGCTTTCCTTGCCGGCGCCGGCAGCTTCGACATTCTCAGCCATGTCATCGCTCCTGTTCGATTACACCTACGACTTCGTTTCCATCATGCTCGGCGGCGACGTCGATGAGCATGTCGGGATGATCCTGGGTCACGACGCAATCCATCGCGAACGTGAACGGGTCAGGGTCCGTGAGCTGGTCGAATGTCGGCATCACGCAATCGGGCAGATCTTCGCCCTCTCGGATAGTGCGCGGGATCGGGAGGACTTCCGGTGCCGGCTCGACGCGCGCACGAAACAGCCTGTCGGCGTAGAAGCGTATCTTGTCGCCGTGGATCGGCGGGATGCCTCCCCGCAGGAGGAGCAATTCGCTGTCAGGAAACTGCATCAGCTCTTGCGGGAGGAGCAGAGCGCGGCGCTGGTCCGACATGGACTTGGAGCGGTTCGCCAGGACGCCGTGGATCGTCAGAGATTTGGTGACGGATTCCTGCCCGATGTATCCGATCCGCTCGGACAGCTCGTTTGCCACCCGCAGCTCTTTCGGTGTGAAGGCAGCCTCAACACCGCAGTTGGCGACGATCTCGTTGGCGACATGCTCGCCATAGACAGCCCGGAGCTGCGATCGAGACTGGATCACCGGCAGGAGGCGGATGCCGTAGCCGGCGACGTAGGAGAAGGCGCTGGCGATGACTTGAGCCCGACCGATCCGCGCGAACTCGTCGAGGATGACGAGGATCTTCAGCGGCGTGGCCGTGTCGGGAAGATCGCGCACGTTCAGGTCGACGAGCTGCTGGAACAGTAGGTTGTAGAGCGGCGCGACCCGATCCAGCTCGTCGGGCGATACGCCGAGATAGATCGACATGCGCCGGCTGCGCAGCTCGCGCAGATCAAAGTCGGATTCTTCCGTTGCCGCGTCGACGCGCGGATTCAGCCACAGGCTCAGCTTCGACGTGACGGTCTGGACGATGCCGGCGAACGTGTTATCCGCGCCCGACGTGAAATCGGCGAGCGCGTTCCGACACCCTTGCGAAAGTTCGAGCGAGCGATCGTCGAGGACGCGCTTGAAGAACCCGCGTGTGTCACCCGTCGTCATGAGCCGATAGATCGAGCCGATGGTGAATGGACGATCGGCGACCGCAAGGTAAGCGCCGACACCGACGAAAGCGGTGCGAGCCGAGTCCGTCCAAAACGGCTCCCCCCGCTCGGGAGGCACGAACAGCATCGTGGCGATCTTTTGCAACTCGATCACGACTTGATCGGGATCAGTGCGATCGATGTAGCCGAGGGGATTGTAGCGGGCGGTGCGCCCTTCGGGATCGGTCGGGTTGAAGAGGTAAACCGCCTGTCCGTATTTCTTGCGGAACCCCGCCGTCGCGTCCCAATTCTCGCGCTTTACATCGAGGACGACGACCGACTCCTGCCACGACAGGAGGTTCGGGATGACGATGCCGACGCCCTTGCCCGAGCGGGTAGGGGCCTCGACAATGCAATGTTCGCTGCCCCCGAAGGTCAGGAACTTGCCGCCCTTCTTGCCGAGAACAACGCCGTCGTTGGCGCGAAAACCAGCGCGGCGGATTTCGCCTTCCTTCGCGAAGCGGGCGGCCCCGTGCAAGGGCGGCTTCTGCTTGGCGATCCACCACAGCATGAGGCTGGCGATGATCGCGCCGACCAAGGTGCCGCCGGCGAGCGCCTGCAGCACCACCGGATCATGCCGGTAATACCAGAAGAACGCCGGCATCTTGAAAATGTCGAACTTGGCGCTGGGGAGGCCAAGGTAAATCCACGCCACGACCGACGCGATAAGGAACGCGACGACGACCGCGACGGGCATGCCGAGCGCGAGGATGGTGCCGCGTTTAGGCGGCATGGCGCCCTGCCGGGTCATAGTAGATCTCGGTCATCCGGAACTTGCCGTCGACCTTCTTCATCTGCACCACGACGTCGACGAGAATCTTGAGCAGCGAGCGGATGTCGTCGCGGGCGAGGTCCGCGCCGCCTTCGCTTTCCTTCACCAGCAGCGTCAGTTGCTCAAACGCCAGCTCGGCCGAGTCCGCGTGGATGGTCGTGATCGAGCCGGGATGCCCGCTGTTGACGTTGCGCAGGTAGAAGAACGCAGTCCCGTCGCGCAGCTCTTGGAGCAGGATGCGATCGGGTCTCATGCGCAGCGCGCTTTCCAGCAGTTCCTTGGCCGTCACCTTGGCGGTGCCGGTCCCGTCCTTGCTGTAGATCATATGGACGACGTTCTTGTGAGGCACCACCAGCTCGCGCGTATCCTCGATCGTCAGCAGCCGCTCATTTTCCGGGATCAGCTTGATAAGTCCCTTGGAGAATGTCGTCTTGCCGGAGCCCGTGGCGCCGGAGATCAGGATGTTGAGCCGGCTGCGCACAGCAAGCTCGAAAAACTCAACGTGCCGCCCAGCATGGAGCAGGCCGAGCAATCGTTCCTCGACGGGACTGACACGCTTGGTCGCGACCTTCGTTTCCGAGAACAGACCGCTGGCCTCGAAGTCCGCCATCGTCATCGTCTTGGTCGACGGCTTGCGCACCGTGATCGACACAGTGCCGTCGGGTACGACGGGCGGAAGCACGAGCTGGACGCGCTCGCCGGTCGGGAAGATCGTCGAGCAGATCGGATTCTCGCGCGTAACATCCTGTGAGGTAAATGCGGCCGCCGCGCGCGCCAGTTGGTTGAGCGCTTCGAGCGTCAGATCGTCTTCGCGCTCCCAGGTCCAGCCACCATGCCGCTCGACGCCGACGATCGATGGTTCATTGATGACGACTTCGGTCACGCCGTCGTCATCGAGATACTGCCGCAGCGGCCGAACAGCGTGATCGAGGATCGCGGTGTTACGGAACGGGGCGTTCATTTGAGCCCCAGCCCATAGACCTGCGAGAAATCGAAATCCTTGGCGACGGTGATCGCCAACTCGGTCCCTTGATTGACGCGCACGATCGGGCGGATGTTCTGCGTGTCCTGCAGGATCTGCGACGTTGTGTCGCCGGGGGTGCGGAACACCGTCGATCCTTCCGGACTGACGGCCTGGCCGGCGATCTGTCCGCCTGCATCAAGGACGCTGAACAGCATCGCGGCACCGAACCGTTGCCAGAAGAACCGATCGATCCTGCCGGTCACGCCGGCACGGCCGAGCGGGTCGGACGCCGGCGATCCGATATCGATCGCCACACCGCGGGGCGTAACGGCCCGCGTCCACATCGCGAACAGACGATTTTGCCCGCGCTGCAATCCGCCCTGGTACTCGCCAAAGACGCGCGTACCCTTCTCGAGCAGTACGATGCGGCCATTATCCGAATACACGTCCCGAGGGATGATGCAGGTCGCATAGCCTGGCACGGTGCTGTCCATCGCGGTCTGGAGCGTGCAGGGAATGATCGCGCCAGCAGTGACGAGGTAATTGCGGTCGCCGATCATGCGTGCCGTGGCGGTGCCGATCGTCGAGGTTTGCTTCAGGTTGTCGAGGTTGGTCCTTGCAGGCGGGCTTTCGCCGTCGCCTTGAGCATTGCCGGCACCGGCGATATCGCCGATCGCGCGCCCGACGCCCTGGTCGCCGTTATATGCGATAAGTGTCGATCGCCGGGCATTGTCACGCAGCTCCCGTGCTTCCTTGGCACGCTGTTCCGCCTCGCTAATGCCGCGGCCCTGCTGCTGCCCTCCCGCTGTGCCGTAGGGCGTGATTGGCTGACCATCGGGGCCGATCGCCGGCACCTGCTCGCCAGTGAGCTGCACCGGCGCGTTGGGATCGCGGGGAGCGCTCGCGAGCGTTGGCGCGATGACCGAATTGGGATCGTATGGCGCTTCCGCAGCGGGAGGCGGCGCCTTTCTCGCCTCCAGCGCCTTGTCGTCGCTGCCCGAGCCGGAGACGAGCGATAACACGCCAAAGACGATTGCACCCGCCAGTGCCGCGCCCACGACCATCTTCTTGTTGTCCCACTGGACGGCGTTCAGCGCAGGCATCTTGTTCGGGCGGTCGGCCGCCGGCGTGCGGTCAATTTCGTGCACGTCGGGCGTCGCATCGACGTCGAATCTTTTATCGGACACGTCAGTTCTCCGTCGTGCGCTCGACCGCTTCCGACGCCGTATCCGTCTTGGGATCACGGCCGTAGAAGCTCGGGCTCTCGTTATAGATGCACAGCACCACCTTTCCCCGGCGCAGGCGCATTTCCTTGTAAACGCCGTGAACCACCACGAACTCGTCGCGGACATCGAACGAGGCCGTAGCCTCGCTTCCATCGGGATTGACGGTGAAGATCGCGGGGATCTCGCGCTGGTTCGGGAAGCGCATGACGGTGAACTGTCCGTTGTCGCTAACCTCGGACGGTTGCAGCTCGGTCGCACCCTGGACCATGTAGTTGAGGTTCCGCGTGCCTTCGAGAACGCCAATATCGAGCGCTGACTTGATCGCGCCGTTCTGCGCAGCGAGAGCGGCGGCGAGCTGCTGACGTTGCGCCGCCAATCGGGCTTGCGCAGCTTCATATTCGGGATAGCGGAGCCGGACCTTGAAGAAGGTACCCTGCGAGCGTGCCGCCGCGACGGTCGACAGCTCAAAGGTGTAGTTGCGCTTGGTTCCTTGGAAGTCCGTCACCACGATCAGGTTGGTGGCGCCCGCGCGCTCGCGAGGCTTCACGAACAGGGAGTTGTCAGCCGGGGCTACCTCCCATGACACCGTGTCGCCCATCGCCACGAACTTGATGACCTCGCCGGGGGCGAACTCAATCTGCGTCGCGGTGCGGAACGCGCTCCGGATCTGGATCACGTTGCCATCGGTATAATTGACCTCCCGGATACGGGCGTCAGGCCCGAGAGCAGAAGGAGTCTGCGCCAGCGCCGGCGCTGCCGACACGGCGCCGATCGCCGCAGCCAGGAGCAGGATCGTCTTCATCGTGTCGGAACCTCCACGTCGGCCCGGTATGTCTTCACCTGAAACCCGAGCGGATTGGCGTATCGGCCGGACTCCGTTTCCGGCTTCGACAGCACGTCGAAAGTGATGGTCGCGATCGCCGGCGTTTCGATTATCTGCTGGTCGCGCTGGAGCCGTTTGATGAAGCGGACCTGCGCGACGCTCGGCGAGATGAAAGCGACGGAGCGGATAGCCACGAACACGGCGTCGCTGGCGGTGAACTGATTTTGCGGGGAATCCGGATTGTCCTTCTTGTAGAAGGTCGTCCAACGGTTCTGTTCCTCCCGCGCCGACAAGGCCAGCACCTTGCGGAAGAACTCTTCCCGCGCTTGGGGAATCCACCCTTCGCGAGCGCGCACATAGTCGGCGAGGAAATACTTACGGATCGCCTCGTCATAGGTGATCGTCTTATCGCCGCGCAGCTCCTGGGTGACTTCCGTTGCGCCCGTGGATCGGTCGACTGTGACGACATAGGGCACGACCGTCTTGAGCGGCGACAATGCCAGCACCGCAGCCGCACAGATCGCGGCGAACACGATCGCAACAGCGGCGACGATCCAGGCTACGCGCCGCGAGCGGACCGCAGCCACGAACCGATCGCGATCCCAGCTCTCCGCTTCCGCGAAATACGCCTTCAGATCCTCGTCTTTGTCCTTCACGCCGATAGCCATGTCAGCAGCTCGCATATGTGGTTGGGAGCGCGGCTGTCGGACCGCCATGCGGCGCCAGCGCGCCTATCTCCGGCACCTTGCCTGTTGCGTTCACCCCTTGTGGCCCCAGCGCTGCGCCCTCGGGTGGAAACAGGTTCGTCGTCGGTGCTGGCGTCGGCGCAGGTTGAGGTGTGCCACGTGGCACACCTCCAGGAGGCGCTACAGCGGCTGCTGGGGCAGCGCGTGAGGGGAGCGATGGCAGAACGGTCCCATAGAGGTTGGCGGGCCGTTTCTGGCGCGCGTTGCAGCGGGGCAGCCTCTCGTCTTTTGCGGCAATTGCCGGGATCGGGGAAGTGAGCGCCACAAGGGCGAGAAAGGCCAGGACCGATCCAAGCTTCATGCCGGGTCTCCTATTAGCTGTTGTTGTACAGGGTGCCGCCGGCAGCTCGCGCTTCTGCCCGCCGCGATCGACTTTGCTGCCAGCGGTTCAAGGCACGTTGTGGCGCATTCGACCATGCGCGACCGATCATCGGCGCGATGCCGCCGGTTGCGGCGTTAGCGAATTGCGATGCCAACGAAGCGCCGCCGCCGCCCAGGCCCGCCGCCATGCCTGGGATCTGGAGGAAGAAGAAGAACCCGAGCGCGTAGAACCCGAGCGCTTTGACGGACGCTAGGATCAGCGAGTCATCCTGCGTGATGGCGTCGATGAAGGCGTCCGCTGCGTTGGCGATGAAAACCGTTACCAGCAGCGCGAATGCAACAAGGATAACGTAGTTTACGATACTCCCGAGCCACTGGAAAAAGAACGGCCGAGTAGAGTCGAACAGAAGCGCCGCGACAAAGAGCGGCCCAACCGCAGCGAGCAGGGAGAGAGCGAAAAGCGCGAAGGCGCAGATTGCGAACCCAAGTGCAGATGCCAGCAGCGCAGCGAGCATGATGACGACGTTGATGATTTCGCTGACAATAATTTCATCCCAATTATTCGGGATGCCAACGAGGTTATAGCCCTCTTCGGTCGTGTGATTCTGGACGATTTCCTTGATGTTGGCGATGGCGCGGACAGCGCCCTTCAGTATCCCGTCGAAGAAGCCCCCCAGCCCATTGACGTCCTGAGCGCCAACGGCGTTTGCAACCTCTCTTGGCAGGCCGTTCATGGCGAGGAGGCCGACCGACGCCCCGTAGAGCGTGGTCACGGCGAACACGAGCGCGGCCAGCTTCACCCCGCGATAGACGAACTCCCGAAATGGATACTCGACAGCACCTCGCAGGATCGCGAAGCCAAGGAGGATGATATAGATCGTCACTCCAACCCTGAGTGGCCCGGAAATCCAACCGATAACGCCGGCGTACGCCGCGATCACGCCTGCCAGAGCGGCGTCAAGTTGGTCGAACATCGCCGTATAGATATTGAAGCCCATTACACGACCCCAGACAGCTTAGCTTCGATCAGATGCCTGCCTCTTTGCGCAGCTTATCCGTATCGGCCTTGTTTCTAAGCATGGTCTTGGCAGCATCGACGCTGTTACAGTTGTTAACGACAACCGCAGGCCACGATGCCGGTGGACGCTGTGACGCCTTCCAGTTCGTGCAGATCGCATCCGTCTCGGCCAGCTCACTTTGATGTTCCGAATAATACTTCGCGGTGCGTAGCGGCATGTCGGAGCGAAGCTGACCTTGATCGGAGCCAGACTCCTTCGTCCCACATGCCGCCAGTGTCAGAAAGAAGGGGGCGGACCACAGGGCCTTGGTCATGGATTGACCCCGGCCTCGGCCCTCAGCTTGTCAATCTCCGCCCTGTTAGAGGCGAGGGACCGCTGATAATCGGCCTCGGCCTTCGCGCGACGCTGCAGCTCGATCGCCTGTAGGGCCATCTGATCATTCATCATCTGCGCCTGTTCGAGCTGGAGCCTCGCAGACATGTCGGCGCGTTCCGCGGCCGAACTGGCACTGGCGAGGCGGCTGCGCAGCTCTTCGAGGCCCTGGCGCCGGCTCGTCACCGCGTCGCCGACGTTGCCGGCGAGCCCGGTGGAGACGGCCGCTTCGCGTGAACCTTGCTCATAGGCGGCGCGCTGTTCGGCTGTCATCGTTTGCGAGCCACGCCCGATGAGATCCTGATAAACGTCGTTCGCCTTGCCGCGCAGACCGCCGATCACGTTGAGATCGCCATTGGTGTAGCCGTCGAGGCTGCTGGACGACACGTTGCTGGTTCGCAGCACGTCGTTCTTGAGCTGATTGGCAACGTTGCCAATGTCCGTCATCTTGTTGAGGTCTTGGTAGAGCTTCTGCGCTTCCTGTATCTGGGCGGCGCCCTGCTGGATGACCTGAACGCCCTGCCGCACCTGTTCGATCTGCTGAAGGATCGAGCTGACGTCATGCACCGGGATACCCTGCGCGTGCGCCGAGCCGGCCACCAGGAACGCCGATCCCGACAGCGCGAGGGTGAAAACCTTCAATCTACGCATGTCCCTTCTCCTTCAGCTTGGACGACGACGTTGGTGGAATACGGGGAGCCAGTTGGCGGGGTCCGGGCCGAACTCGGCCGCAGCCGCGACGGCGATCGATGTCGTTTCAGCCCGGCCCGACAGCACGGCCAGCTCATCGTCGAGACCGGTCAGATCCAGCTCGACCACCACGCTGTCGTGGCCCTGTTTGACGAGGAACTTGCGCGATTCCGGCGATAGTTCCTCGCGGATGAGCTGATATTCCGCGTCGGTAAGGGAGAAGCCTTCGACATAGTCGCGACGTGCACCCTTGGGGTTGGGAAGCATCACCTGGGTCGCGACCTGTTCGAGGATCGAGTGCGCAATGTCGCTCTTGAGCGCGTCCGCCGGCGACTGCGTGGCGAACACCATCATGGCGTTGCGCTTCCGGTATGTCTTGAGGCCGTCCTGCGCGAAGCCACGGAACGCCTCGTCCTGCAGCGCCTTCCAGAACTCGTCGACGGCGATGATCGTGCGCTCGCCGGTCAGCAGCTTGTCGATCCGGTGGAACAGGTAGAGCATCAGCGGCGTGCGGACCTCGCCGTTGTCGAGGAAATCGGTCATGTCGAAGCCGATGAAGCGCGCATCGAGCGTCAGCAGGTCCGCGGGGTTGTCGAACACCCATCCCATCGATCCACGCGACGTCCATTTTTCGAGGCGCGCGCCGATCCCGCCCGCGTCCGCCATACCGAGCATGGTGCGCAGCGCGTCGAGCGAGCGATCCTCGCGCGGGAGCCGCATCACTGCGGCAATGCCCTCGTCGATCATGCGTTCTTCCTGCACCGTGATCGGGCGGCTTTCGGCGCGGACGAGCTGGCGGACCCACAGCGACAGCCAGGCCCGATCCTCCGCCGTGTTTTCCAACGCCTTCAATGGCGCGAAGCCCGTCGGCTTGCCGTTCTCGAGCGTCAGGTAAGTGCCACCTGACGCCAGCACGAAGATCTGCGCGCCGCGATCCTTGTCGATGAATATCTGGCGCGCGCCCGTCTTCTCGGCCTGCGCCATCAGGAAATTGACGATGACCGTCTTTCCGCCCCCGGTCGGGCCGACGATCAGCGTGTGGCCGATATCGCGCTTGTGGAAGCTGAAGAAGTAAGGGCTGCGCGCGCTCGTCTTCATCAGCGCGATCGCGTCGCCCCAATGATTGCCGGTGGCGAGGCCGGCGGGGTAGGTGTGGAAGGGCGAAAACGCCGCGAAATTGAGCGATGTGATCGGTGCAGGCCTCGCTCGCCATGCGAAATTGCCGACGAGCTGGCTCCAATAGGCCGCTTCCAGCGCCGCGCCTTCTCGCGCCGCGACCATGCCCGTGTCGGCCAGCGCAGCGCGGGCGATCGACATATTGTCGCGCAGCCCCTTGAGGCTGTCGGAATAGACCGCGAGCGTGAAATGATGGTCGCCCAGGACGAAGCGGTTGGACATAAGATCGTCCGCCGCATCGACGAGATCGAGCATCTGACTGACAGCCCGATCGTCGGCATTCTCCATCTGCTTTTGCCGCAGCCGGAACCGCTCCGACGCCGCAGCGCGGCCAAGGAAGGTGAAGGATTGCGTCAGCACGAACGCGAAATCGACCGCCAGCAGCGATTGAAACTGCGTTGGAGTGGTGGACGCCGGATATTCCCGAATGCCGAATATGCCGCCGAAAGCGCTACGATCGGCGTCGCGGACCTCCACCGTCTCGCCCCCAAAAACGACGCGCTGTCGATAGAGGGCGCTGCCAAGGTGCCCCCGGATGATCGGAACGCGGCGGTGGCGTCCCGTCATCACCATTTCCGCGACCTCCATCGTCTCCGAAAACTTGAGGCCGTTGTGCCCGTAAATCGACAGGCGGCGCGGCGAGCAGCGGTCCATCAGCTTCTCGAAATCCCGCGCCTTGTCCTCCAGCGCCTCCAGCAGATCGGCGTCGATCACGTCGGCTTCCGCGTCTGCACGCGCCTTGTTCCTGAAGAGCTGGACGAGCTTGTCCGCGCCATGCACCGAGGGGCGCAGCACCAGCGTCACGAAGAAGCGGTTGATGAACAGCCGCTCCTTGTTCATTCGCTCGAAATAGGCGGCGTCAAGATCCCGTGCGAAGCGGGAGCGAAAGTTGCCGCCTGGATATTGCTCGACACGTGCACGGACGAGGTGCGTCCAGATCGACAGGCGATCGTCGTGCAGGTTGCGGAGCATCCCGTTGAGCTTGGCGTGCCAGTCGTTCAGGTCGCGCACGTCGGCCGTCTCGAATGCGCGGCCCTGCAGCTCGAACGTCAGCATGATCGCGCCGGAATCGAGCGCCACCACTTCGTCGGTAACGTGCCGGGCATAGGGCAGGAACCTGGTGGGCATCACTTCCTTGAGCGCGACCTTCATCGGCACCTGTTCCGACAGGCGATTGGCCCTAGCCATTGCGGCCGAACCCCTTTCGCTTGATGCCCTTGAGGGGAAGCGGGGTGTAGCTCGATCCGCCCCAGAAGACGCGGTTGCGGTTGGCCGCCTTGGTACGACCCCAAAGGAAGATCAGCCGGAAGGCGTTGACGTCGTGGCGCACCACAAGCCGCGAGATGCCGAACATCACTGCGGCGACGACGAGGCCGTAAACGGGGTTTGTCGTGCCGATCAGGGTGATCACCGAGGCGAGCAGGATCACCACGGCCGCCTCGATCGGGATGCCCGCGAAGAGCGCGGGCCGCGTCACCGCCAGAAACAGCGTGTTGCGCGCCATCACTTCCCGTTCTTCGTCCACGCTACGCCCTTTCACAAAACACAGGTGGAAGCGGGGCGTGGGGGGCGCGCCCCGCTTCCATAAGGATCAGCCCTGAAGCTGATCGACGATCCACGGCGCCGAGAAGATGATCGCGATGCCGATGATGACGGTGACAAGCGCCCCGGTGTTGACGCGACCCGTCAGCCAACCGAACCCGGCAGCGATCAGCGCAAGGATCGCGACCGTGCGTAGGAGGCCATTGCTCAAGAGGGCCAGCACCGAGTCTGCGAAGCTATCCAGATTGGTCTGCGCGAATGCTGGTTCGGCTGACAACAGCGACGTGAGCGCCACCACGCCGAAGATCGACAACAACCGCGAGACCCGGCGCCGAAGCGGTGTCATCGCGTCGACGTGGGCAGTGACACGGGCTCGGAGGGCGAGCGCCGGCCCACCGAAAGATACGAGATTCATCGGTTTTCTCCTGCTCCGGCGAGCCGCGCTCGCTCAAATTCCGCCCTCGCAAACACGTCCCACGATGGCGGCGGTGGGGGTGGCGCAGCCGTTGGCTGCCCCGCCATGGACGTGTTTTCCTCGACCAGCGCGGCGAGCTGCGCCGCCGGGCTCGCTCCCTCGCCGGCGTTCGTCGCGCCGGATGTCGCACTGGCGCGGACCGCCATGGGCCGGATGCCATCGGCGAAGCCGGCATTGCCGACCACCTTTCCGACATAGCCGTTGGTAAAGCCACGCGAGCGCGACCCGGTGTTATACATGGACAGGGCGATGCGAAGCGCGCGCTGGGGGTGAAGCCCCGCGCGCACGCTCCGGTAATTGCCTGATAGCACCGCGCCCGCCGCAGCGATGTTGGTGCAGGGGTCAAACACATTGTCCCAGGTGAGGCCCAGCGCCTTCATGTTCCGGGAGTTGATCTGCCCAAGTCCGAGATCGACGGAGTACCCCTTGCCGACATAGTAGCGCGCGGTTCGGACCGCCTCTGCCGCGCTCGACGCGGGCGGGGGCTGGCGGGAAAGGCCATTGACCCCGATCGCCCACTCAAATCCCCGACTTTCCGTCTGGACGATCGCCGCAATGGTTGCGGGTGCGACATCGGGCGCGCATTGCGCCGCGAGACCCATGATAACCGCGGCGGGAAGCGCCATTACCGCCCCGACGTCCCTGGTCCGAGCGGACCTCCCGGCTGCGCCGTAGCCTCTGCCTGGGCCACCTGTGCCGCTGTCGGCACCATATACCGGGTTCGGGTGCCGTCGGTCATCGACATCACCACATAGCCAGGCCGCCCGTTCTTCGGTCTGGTGTAATCCGCTCTCCGGACCCCGCCCGCGCTACAGGTCGGGAAACGCCCGCCCAGCGCCAGATGCGAGATCAGCTTGCGGATCGGTGGCACGCACTCCGCAAACTGCATCCATCCGCCTGGATTGCTGGCGCATAGCAGTACTTCACATGCCCAGGTGTTCTCCGCCCGAGCGGGCGTCGCGACGATCGAAGCAGCGATGAGCATCGTCGTCGCAACAGAGGAACATAAGCGATTTGCCATGTTTTCACTCCTGTCGTGCTGACAGGGTATGTGGCAGTTTATGCGCGGGCTAGACGGAAAACGCCCGCCAATTTCGTTTCATCCCTTTTTGAGAACGGTTCGCAGATAGGTCCATTTTTTGGATTAAAAAGCGGTTGCGTCGTGTAGCCCCGGGCAGGGATGAACATAGACCACACCCTCATAACCGTAGCCCAACACGATGTGTCGAATGGCTGAAGATGCTTTTTTATACAGGCGAATACGCTTCTTATCGTAAAGACCGACATGATAGAGCGCGGTCCCGCGCCAACTTACGCGCACGTTGATATGCCACTTGCCGGTTTCGAGTTGGCAGACATGTACATCGGTGATGTTGCCCCCCGGCGGGCGTTGCGTCGTCAGCTCACGCTCTAAGATCAGTTCTAATTCCATCCCGCCCCGCACAGAAGTGATTTGATATGTTTTCGCTGGCGTGGCGCTTTACGCCGCCTTAACGATTATGCGGGTAGACATGGGAGTGTCCAGCGATGACCCGACGAAAGGAAGCGTCGATCGAGGACCAGGCTGAACGGATCGTCCGTCAGCTCGGGGGCAAGTGGCAGGGCGATTTCGCCATGTGCCGCTGTCCGGCGCATGCCGACGGCAAGGCGAGCCTTTCGATCCGCGTGGGCGACCGCGCCGTTCTCTTCCATTGCTTCGCCGGCTGCACGGCCGATGCGATCATGTCGGCGCTGCGCTCGGGCAAGATCCTCGCACCTGCGAACCACGACCCGGGCCAGCGTCAGGAGAACAAGGCGGACCTCAACAAGCTCGCACTGGCCGTCTGGCGACACGCCGAACCTTTCGCCGGCACACTCGCCGACCGCTATCTGCGCGAAGGCCGGCTCATCATCCCCGATGGGATAAATGCCCGCTTCGATCCCCGATGCCAATGCGGCGCCGGCGCTGCCAAGGCGTTCGCCCCGGCGCTTATCGTGCCGATCGAGGAAGACGCCGGCGTCATCGCCATCCATCGGACCTTCCTGACGCCCGATGGGCGCTGGAAAGCCGATATGGACGAACCCAAGCGGATGCTGGGGAATCCTGGCGTCGGCGCCGTCCGCTGGGGCGGAATCCCGCTCGACGGCATCCTGCGCCTCGCAGAAGGCGTCGAGGATGCGGCGAGCGTGATGAACTTGCTCGGCCCGGACCGCTTCGTATGGCCGGTCCTGGGGATCGAGCGGTATCAGGCCGTGGCGATACCGGAGAGCATACATACCGTCGTGATTTACAGCCAGCATGGGGGCGAGGCGGCGCGCGCTATCGAGCGCGCCACCCCGCACCTGACGGCGGGCGGCCGCCAGCTCGTCGTCAAGCCGCCGCCCCATGCTGGCGACTGGAACGACCTGTTGCGCGAGATCCGCGCGCTATGAAGCTGTTTCCCGGCGCGACGCCGTTCCAACGATGGACAATGGGAATCGCGTTCCTGATCGTCGCGGGCTACGCGGTTACGCAGAACAGGCAGTCGTTGGTCGAAGCGTCGCGGACGCGGTTGACCTCTCCGCAGCCGAAAATCATCGACGGCGATACGGTCGATTTTCCTAATGCCCGCGTGCGGATTGTCGGAATCGATGCGCCAGATGACGACCTGCCGCAGCTAAAAGCGATTTCAAGTGGAGCACTGCGCGAATTGGCAAGGCGCGATGGCGGATTGGACTGTTCCATGTCGATGTTCGACTATGCTCTGCGCCGGGAGACCCAGTGTCGGACCGATCCTAAAAGCTATGGACGGCTGAATCTGGCATGTCGCTTTCCCGCGAATAAGGCGAGCGTCGGGGCAACGATGGTCGCTCAGGGCTATGCGGTCGATCATCGGGTATTCTCGGGCGGAGCTTATGTCGATGTGATGAGACAAGCCGCAGCGCGAAGGGCTGGGTTATGGGGCGTGGACTACGAGGGGATGCGTCAGCTCGCAGTTCGCAGGGCACAGGTGCCTCAGGGATGCAGCGTAGAGACGATCAGGAAATAGGCGGGGCCTGCCTTCGGCCCGCGCTCTATTCCGCGCCGCTATCGCGGCGCTCCACGGAACTCCGTAGCCGGGTTTCCGCCCATGCGGGTGACGATCAAGCTAGGCCACAACTGTCCGCCCTCGCGGGCGGGCGCAGCTCGTCGGGGAGCCGCGTCCATGCTTGAGGGCGGCTCCCCGGCGGCGATCCTGGTCGGTCGCTGGGGGGCGGCGTTGGCGCGGGGCATAGGCGCCCTCCGGATCGGTCGATTTAATG
>JAPJRE010000297.1 GCA_030824725.1 Sphingomonas sp. | reverse complement strand
ATGCCGGACGAAGCCGAGCTCGACGCGCGCATCGCCCGCATGGTGCGCGGCTGGGCGCCGGCGGTGGAGGCGTGTTTGAGCGAGATCGCCGGCAGCGGCGCCGCCCGCCTGTCGCTGCGCCTCGCCAATGCCTTCCCCGACGTCTACCGCCTCACCCACACCCCCGAGGAAGCCGCACAGGACATGGTGCGGATCGGCGGGCTCGACGACGAGCATGCCCGTTCGGTGCGGATCGTGCCGCTCAAGGGCGAACCGGGCAAATACCGGATCAAGCTGTACCGCCTGGGCGGCGCGCTGGCGCTGTCCGACGCGGTGCCGGCGTTCGAGAACTTCGGCTTCCGCGTGCTCGAGGAAGTGCCGACCGAACTAACCAACGGCGCCTTCATCCACGATTTCAAGGTCGAGCCGGCGACCCCCAGCGAGATGCTGGACGCGGATCCGGCGACCGTCGAGGCAGCCGTGGCGGCGGTGCTCGAAGGCCGCGCCGAGAACGACCTGTTCAACCGGCTGATCGTCGAGGCGGGCCTGAGCCCGTCGGCGGTGGTGCTGCTGCGCGCCTGGTTCCGCTATCTGCGCCAGACCGGCATGCTGTACGGCCTCGGCACCGTGGTCGACGCGCTGCGCCGTGCGCCGCTGGTCGCCACCGCACTGGTCGAGCGGTTCGAAGCTGCGCACGATCCAGCGCGCGGCGGCGATGCCGAAGCGATCGAGGATGCCGAACGCGCGATCGACCTTGGCCTCGGCCAGGTCAACGCGATCGACGACGATCGCATCCTGCGCCTGTTCAAGGGCGTGGTGCTGGCGACGCTCCGAACCAATGCGTTCGCGCCTGCCGGCGACGAGGCGCTGGCCTTCAAGCTTGATTCGGCCAAGGTGCCGGGCCTCCCCGCCCCGCTCCCCTGGCGCGAAATCTGGGTGTACAGCCCGCGCGTTGAGGGCATCCACCTGCGCGCCGGCCCGGTTGCCCGCGGCGGCCTGCGCTGGTCCGATCGCCGCGACGACTTCCGCACCGAAATCCTCGGCCTGATGAAGGCGCAGCGCGTGAAGAACGCCGTCATCGTGCCGACCGGCGCCAAGGGCGGCTTCTATCCGAAGCATCTCCCCTCCCCCGCCGTCGACCGAGACGCGTGGCTGGCGGAAGGCACCGAGAGCTACCGCATCTTCATCCGCGCGCTGCTGTCGATCACCGACAACATCGTCTCGGGCGAGGTGGTCCACCCCGAGGGTGTGACCGTGCTCGACGGCAACGACCCCTATTTCGTCGTCGCGGCGGACAAGGGCACGGCGACCTTCTCGGACGTCGCCAACGCACTCGCGATCGAGCGCAATTTCTGGCTTGGCGACGCCTTCGCCTCGGGCGGCAGCGTCGGCTATGACCACAAGGCGATGGGCATCACCGCCAAGGGCGCTTGGGTCTCGGTCCGCCGCCACTTCCTCGAAATGGGCACCGACATCCAGTCCGAGCCGGTGACCGTGGCGGGCGTGGGCGACATGTCCGGCGACGTGTTCGGCAACGGCATGCTGCTGTCCAAGGCGATTCGGCTGGTCGCCGCGTTCGACCACCGCCACATCTTCCTCGATCCCAACCCGGATCCGTCGAAGAGCTGGGAGGAGCGCGCGCGCATGTTCGCGCTACCGCGCTCGAGCTGGGCGGACTATAATCCCGACATCATCTCCGAAGGCGGCGGCGTGTTCGCGCGCACCGAGAAATCAATCCCGCTCAGCCCGCAGGTCAAGGCCCTGCTCGACCTCGACGTCGACACCATCGATCCGGGCGCGCTGATGATCGCGATCCTCAAGGCGCGCGTCGGGCTGCTGTGGTTCGGCGGAATCGGTACCTATCTGAAGGCGGCGAGCGAGAGCAACGGCGAGGTGGGCGATCCCGCCAACGACCGCATCCGCATCAATGCCGAGCAGGTGCGCGCCCAAGTTGTGGGGGAAGGCGCAAACCTGGGCGTGACCCAGGCGGCGCGCATCGCGTTCGCCCGCAACGGCGGCCGGATCAACACCGACTTCATCGACAATTCGGCCGGCGTCGATTGCTCGGACAACGAGGTCAACATCAAGATCGCGCTCAACCGCGAGATGATCGAGGGCCGGCTCGGCTTCGAGGACCGCAACGCCCTGCTCGTGTCGATGACCGACGACGTCGCGCACCTGGTGCTGGAGGACAACCGCCTCCAGACGCTGGCGCTCTCCTTCATGGAGAATGACGGCGTGCTCGACCTTCCCAGCTATGTGCGGGTGATCGAGATCCTGGAGGCGAGCGGCCGGCTCGACCGCGGCGTCGAGGGCCTGGGTTCAAACGAAGATCTGCTGCGCCGCGCGCAGGAAGGCCGCGGGCTCACCCGGCCCGAGCTGGCGGTGCTGCTCGCCTCGGCCAAGCTGGCGCTGCAGGACGCGATCGAGCAGGGCGAGCTCGGCCATGATCCGGCGCTGGTCGGCGACCTCCACGCCGCCTTCCCCAAGGCGATGCGGGAGCGCTTCGGCAAGGCGATCGACGAGCATCGCCTGCGGGGCGAAATCGTCGCTACCAAGATTGCCAACAGGGTGGTCAACCGCCTTGGCGTGCTCCACCCGTTCGAGCTGGCCGAGGAAGAAGGCGCATCGATGCGCGACATCGCCGCGATGTTCGTCGTCGCCGAACGGCTGCTGGGGCTTCCCGCGCTGTGGGAAGCGGTGGAAACCGCCGAGATCAGCGAAGGCGCGCGCGTCGCTCTGCTCGACGAGCTGGCGGTGGCGGTGCGCGGCCAGATCGCCGATCTGCTGCGCATCACCCGCCCCGGTGCCAGCCCGGCCGAGGTGATCGCACGGCTGCAGCCAGGGATCGAGGCACTCGGCCGCGAGAGCAAGAGCCTGATGCTCACCGAGGTGCGCGCCCAGGCCGATCAGATCATCGGCAAGCTCACTGCGGCAGGTGCGCCGCGCGAGTTGGTCGACCGCGTGGTCAAGGTGTTCGAGCTGGACGGCTGTATCGGCCTCGCCGATCTCGGCCAGCGCAGCGGCGTCGACGAAGTGGTGCTCACCCGCGCGTTCACGGCGCTCGGCCAGGCACTGGGCCTCGACTGGGCGCAGGCAACGGCGGCGCGGATCACCACCGGCGATGTGTGGGAACGCCTGCTGATCGCCGGCCTCGCCCGCGACTTCCAGCAGCTGCGGCTGGACTTCCTCGGTCGTGTCGACGGGCAGGACCCGCAGGCGGCTGTGGACGCGTGGCTTGCCGAACACCGCGCCCGCGTCGACCAGTTCAGCGCACTGGTACGGCGTGCGCGCCAGTCGGCGGTGCCGAACGCGGCGATGCTCGCGCAGATCGCGGGGCAGGCCCGCGTGCTGCTCGGACGGGAGTGAGCTTCTATTCTCCCCTCCCGCTTGCGGGAGGGGAGAATAGAAGAACAAGGCGCTAGCCTTCGAGGGCCGCCAGCATGACGAGCAGATCCTCCGGGAAGATCGGCTCGTCATGCGCGGCGATCTCGTCGCGGGTGAACCAGCGCCACCCACGCATCACCCGCTGCTCGAGCGCGGTATGGCCGCCGGTCTCGATCGCCCCCGCTTCGGTGCGCACCAGGAAGTAGCGCTCGTCCGCCCAGACCGGCACGCCCTCGATCGTCACGAACTCCACGACCCGCTGGGCCACCTCCGGCCCGGGGTCAGCCCGGATGCCGGTCTCCTCCCACAGCTCGCGCCGTGCAGCGTCCGCATAGCTTTCGCCCGGGTCGACCGCCCCGCCCGGCGTACACCAGAAGGGCGGCCGGTCGCTGGGATCGAAGCGGAACAGCAGCACTCGCCCTGCGCCGTCGAGCAGCAAAATCCGCGCCGCCGGGCGCGCGATGCGCGTGCTCATTCGCCCGGCGCGGTCGCCTTGATCGCCAGTGCGTGGATGCGGGTGGCGAGCAGGTCGGCCAGCGCATGGTTCACCTTGCGCTGGCGGGCGACGCGGTTGAGCCCGGCGAATGCGGGGCTCTCGATGGTGACGGTGAAGTGGCTTTCGCCCGTCCCGTCGTCGCCCAGATGCCCGCGATGCTGGGCGCTGTCGTTGCTGACATGGAGGTGCGACGGGGCGAGCGCGGTGCGCAGGCGATCGGCGATAAGATCGGCCAGGGGGCCGGTAGCGAGGTCGGTCATCGCGCCTATATAGGCGGTTTGTTCGAGGGAGTCGCGTGGCTAGCCGTCCGCCGAAAAAGGATCGTCCGAATGCCCGTTTCCATGGTCGCATGGAGGCGGAGGGGAGACTGTGCGCAGAGCCGGGCTGCACCGCCGCCGGCGAATTCCGCGCGCCGCCGCTGGAAGGCGCGCGCAGCGGCTTCGACGGGCCGCCGCCGTTCCGCTGGCTGTGCCTCGACCATGTCCGCGCGTTCAATTCGGGCTATAATTTCTTCGCGGGCATGAGCCCCGACGAGATCCACGAGGCGCAGCGCCCGATCGCCGGCTGGGAGCGCGAAACGCGCGCGTTCAGCGCCAATCCCGACGTGCCGCCGCGCTGGGCCGACTTCGCCGACCCGCTCGACGCGATCGGCGCACGCTTCCGCGACCGGATGAAGGATCGCGGCGAGCGCAAGGACGGGCGGCCGCTCTCCGGCGCGGATCGCGACGCACTGAAGGTGCTCGACCTGGAGATCGACTGCGACCGGACGGCGCTGCGCAAGCGCTATTCGGAACTGGTGCGCAGGTTCCACCCCGACCGCAACGGCGGCGACCGGAGCCACGAGGCGCGGCTGCAGCGGGAGATCGCGGCGTATCAGCAGCTCAAGGGGTCCGCGGCCTTCGCCTGAAGGCCGCGCCCGATCAGGCTTCCGCGTCTGCCGTCAGCCGGCGCGCGACCGCTTCCAGTTGCTCGGCCACTGCGGACCAGCCCTGCTCGAACCCCATCGCACGGTGCGTTTCGCAGCTCTCCTGTGACCAGTGCCGCGCGCTGGCGCGGTAGCGGGTGCGCTGCCCCTCGGGCTCGAACGACCAGGTGCCGACCATGAAGGGCGTCTGCGGGATCCATCCCGCCCGGAAGGCGTCGGTGGACACGACGCGACGCCCCGGCACGACTTCCAGGATCACGCCTTCCAGCCGCTGCTCCTCGCCGTTGGGGCCGCGCATGATCATCGCGCTACGGCCTCCGGAGCGCAGATCCTGCTCGATCAATTCGGTGGTCCACGGCCGCGGGCACCACCATTCCTCAAGGTGATCGGTGAAGGCGCGCCAGCAGGCCTCGACGGGCGCATCGATCAGCCGCTCGACGAACAGCTCCAGTGGATCGCTCATGCTGCCGCCGCCTCCTCACCGCTGACCAGCCCGAAGACCGCGCCGTCC
>JAPJRE010000007.1 GCA_030824725.1 Sphingomonas sp. | reverse complement strand
ACTGGACCACGCTGCCGACACCGCCGCAGAACGACCGCGAGGACCGGCTGCTCTATCCGCCGACGACCGGCGCGACGCTCAATCTCGCGGCGACGGCGGCGCAATGCGCGCGGCTGTGGCGCGGGGTGGACGACGCCTTCGCCGCGCGCTGCCTCACCGCCGCGCGGCGCGCCTGGGCGGCGGCGCAGCGCAACCCGCAGATCTTCGCCACCAGCAGCTTCACCGGGAGCGGCGGCTATGGCGATGGCACGCTGAGCGACGAATTCTACTGGGCGGCAGCCGAATTGTACGCGACTACGGGCGAGGATGCGTTCCGCAAGGCGGTCACCGGCTCCCCGCATTTCGGCGAAGCGGTGCGCGCGCCGGGCTGGAGCTTCACCGCCCCGCTCGGCACGATCACGCTGGCGACGGTGAAAACGGGTCTCGGCGAGGCGGAGGTCGGGCGGTTGCGCGCGACGCTGGTCGCGGCGGCGGACGGCATCCTCGAGCAGCGCCGCCAGAACGGCTATGCGATCCCCTATCGCGCGGCGGGCTATCCTTGGGGATCGAATGGCGACCTGCTCAACCAGGCGATGCTGCTGGGGGTGGCAAGCGACCTGACCGGCGACGCCAAATATCGCGCCGGGATCGTCTCGGCGCTCGATTATGTGCTGGGGCGCAATCCGATGGGGACGTCCTATGTCAGCGGCTATGGCACGCGCGCGCTCCGCAATCCGCATCATCGCTTCTGGGCGCATGTGCTCGACGCGAGGCTGCCGGGCCCGCCGCCGGGCGTGCTGTCGGGCGGCCCGAACGACACGGCGCTGGCCGATCCGGTGGCGATGCAGCTGAAGGGCAAGTGCGTCGCCCAGACCTGCTGGGCCGACGACATCCACGCCTATGCGCTGAACGAAGTCGCCATCAACTGGAATGCGCCGCTCTTCTGGGTCGCGGCCTGGATGGACGATTGAGGCACGCAGTGGGGCAGGGCGGCATCGTCTTCCCTGTCTCCGGCCCTTTCCGGAGATGGCATTAGTCACTCGGCAGTGATAGTTAACGCTCCGCCATCAAAAGGGGGACGTACGGGGTGATTGACGGGGCACCGGCGAAGCGGCCGCGCAATGCGGCGAATACGCGGGGCGTAATTCTGGCGGCGGCGAAGACGCTGCTGGCCGAACAGGGCTTTGCCCGCTGGGGCGTGAACGCCATCGCGCGCGCCTCCGGCTATGACAAACAGCTGATCTACCGCTATTTCGGCGGCATGGACGGCCTCGCCGAGGCGATCGCCGCCGACGTTTCCGCCTGGATGGAAACTGCGCTGGTGCGCCCCGAAAATGTGCCGCCGCCTGCCAGCTATGCCGAGATGATGGCGCGGGTGGCGGTGGCGCTGCTGGATGCGCTGCGCAGCGATCCGCTGGCGCAGAAGATCCTGGCGTGGGAGCTTTCCGCGCCGTCCAAGCTTGCCACGGCCTTCAGCGAGGCCCGCGGCAAGGCGCTGAGCGCCTGGATCGCCCGCGAGCGCGGCACGCTGCAACGGCCGACCGGAATCGACGCGCCGGTGCTCAATGCGCTGCTGATCGCCTCGATCCAGCAGCTGGTGCTGTCCGGCGCCGCGAGCGGCCGGTTCCTGGGGCTGGATCTGTCCGACGACGCCGGCTGGGAGCGCGTTCGCGGTGGCATCGCCGGGCTGACCAGGGCGATGTATCAGTAAGACCGCCGAGCCCTGCCGCCTTCAATCCCCCTCCCGCTTGCGGGAGGGGTTAGGGGAGGGTGTATAAGGGTAGCGAGCGGCGCCGTGGAAGAAAGAGCCTCCACGTCACACCGTCCCCCCTACTCCCTCCCGCAAGCGGGATGGGGTGTGAGGGCGAGAGGCTTTACGCCCCCACCCGGATCATCGGCGCGGGCTGGCCAGCCACCGTCACGCGGAAGCTGAACAGGTCGCCCGAGCTCGGCCGGGCGGCCTTGTCCTCGGCCGAGAGGTGCTTGTTGGCGGTGGTGGCATAGACCGTCTTGAGGTCCGGGCCGCCGAACGCGATCTTGGTGATCGCGTCGACCGGGAAGGGCACCGTCTCGACCAGCTCGCCCGCCGGCGAATAGCGGCGGACTTCCGAACCCGCATAAAGGCTCACCCACACATAGCCGTCGCTGTCGACGCACGGGCCGTCCGGGAAGCCTTCGCCCTCGGCGATGCGGACGAATTCGCGGGGGTTCGCCAGCGTGCCGTCGGCGGCGATGTCGCAGGCATAGATCACCTGGCCGAGCGTATCGACATGGTAGAGGATCTTGCCGTCGGGCGAGACCGCCGGGCCATTGGTGATCGAGACCTTCGGCGTCGATGCGACGCAGGTCCCGTCGGCGGCGAGGCGGTAGATGGTGCCGCTGGCCTCGCTCTCGCCATCGTCCATCGTGCCGAACCACAGCCGGCCTTCGCCATCGACGGTGCCGTCGTTCAGGCGGTTGCCCGGCAGGCCGGGCTCGGGGTCGACCAGCGGGGTGAAGCTGCCATCGGCCGGATCGAACTTGGCGAGACCGGTCTGCAGCCCCGCGACGAAGCCGCCGCTGGCGCAGGGCAGCGCGAAGCCCACCTGCGCCGGCGCGTCCCAGCTCTGCTTGTCGCCGGTGGCGGGATCATAGCGGTGGATCTTGTGGCTCTTGATGTCGACGAACCACAGCGCGGCGTCGCGCTCCACCCAGACGGGGCCTTCGAGAAGCGGGGCACCGAGCCCCCACACGCTCTCCGGCGCCGATACCACCACTGTGTCGGTCATCTTATCTCCAGCCTGCATCCACGAAGAATTCGTGGCTCGTTATCAGGCGTGCATCGTCCGATGCAAGGAACAGCGCCGCGGCGGCGATGTCGTCGGGTACCAGGCGGCCGGGCAGGCACTGCGCCTTGACGATCTCGGCCTCGCCCTCCGGCGTATACCACTTCATCTGGCGCGGCGTCTTGACGTTGCCGGGAACGATGCAGACCGAGCGGATGCCGTCCGGGCCCAGCTCGCGCGCCAGGCTGCGGGTGAGGCCCTCGATGGCGGCCTTGGCGGTCTGGTAGAGCGTCAGCTCTTCCAGTGCGAGGTGCCACGAGATCGAGCCGAGGTTGATGATCACGCCGGCGCGCTTCGCCTTCATCGCCGGGATCACCGCCTGCGCCATGAAGAACTGGTGGCGCAGGTTCACGTTGATGCGGTTGTCCCAATATTCCGGGGTCACCTGCTCGATCGTGTGGCGATCGTCGTTCGCGGCGTTGTTGAGCAGCACGTCGAACGCGCCCTCGGCGTCGATCAGCGCCTGCACCTGCGCCTGGGCGCCACGGATGTCGGTGAGGTCCACCTTGTGGAAGCGCGGCGCGATCGCGGCGCCCGACAGGCTGGCGACCAGCGCCTTCGAATCGTCCTCGGCAATGTCGAAGAAGGTCACGTCCGCGCCCTGGCGGACGAACCCTTCGACCAGTCCGGCGCCGATCCCCGAACCACCACCGGTGATCAGGATCCGCTTGCCCTTCAGGCTCGGATAGACGGCACGCTCAGCGGCCGGAATCGGGCCCTGCTGGAGATCGGCTTGCGACATGAAGACCCTTATGCGTTCGAGAGAAGGCCGCGCGCGGCGAGGTTGCGCATCAGATCGCGAATGCCGAACGTCCAGGGCGCGGCGGCCTTGGACGTGGTAACGCGATTGACGAGCGTGCCGAGCTTCGGCGTGGAAATGCGGACGATGTCGCCCGCCTTGTGGGTGAAGCCGCGGCCGGGATGGTCGCGATCCTGCACCGGCGCGAACAACGTGCCGAGGAACAGCGCGAAGCCGTCCGGATATTGGTGCTCGCTCAGCGTCTGGCGGACCAGCTCGGTAGGATCGCGGCTGATCTCGCTCATCTTGTTGGTGCCCGAAAGGCGGTAGCCCTCCGGCCCGTCGATGGTGAGGTCGACCACGGCGCCGCGCACGTCGTCCATGGTGAAGCCATCGTCGAACAGGCGGATGAACGGGCCGATCGCGGTCGAGGCATTGTTGTCCTTCGCCTTGCCGAGCAGCAGCGCGCTGCGGCCCTCGAAGTCGCGTAGGTTGACGTCGTTGCCGAGCGTCGCGCCCTTGATCGCGCCGTTACGGTCGACGACCAGCACGACTTCCGGCTCGGGGTTGTTCCAGTCGCTGTCCGAGCGGATGCCGATCTCGGCGCCCCAGCCCATCGCCGAGAGCACCGGCGCCTTGGTGAACACTTCCGCGTCCGGCCCGATCGCGACTTCGAGATACTGCGACCACATGCCGGCATCGATCAGCGCGGCCTTGAGGCTGGCGGCTTCGGGCGTGCCGGGAACGACCGAGCGGATGCCCGAGCCGACCTTGGCTTCCAGATCACCGCGGATCTCGACCGCCCTGGCCGAATCGCCGCGGGCGCGCTCCTCGATCACGCGCTCGAGCGCCGAGACGGCGAACGTCACGCCTGCCGCCTTCACGCACTGCAGGTCGACCGGCGCGAGGATCTGCGGTGCCGAATCGGTGCCGAGCGCCTCGACGCTGCACAGCACCGTGCCGCTCAGCGTGGCGATGTCGTCGCGCTCCAGAAGATCGGCGACGGTGGCGGCGGTGGCCGACACGTCGATCACCTGACCGTCGCGGAGGATCACCGGGCTGGGGCCGGCAGCAGTCTGCACACGACCGACCAGAATCGCCTGCGCATGATCGGCAGGCAGCATGTCTCGAAGCGCTTCCAAGGGACCTCTCACCAACTCGTTTCGGATTGTGATAGCGCTACCATTGGCGCTCCACCAAGGCAAATGTCAAGAAGGGCATAGCCGGGTTCCGCGCCGTTTCAAATATAAGATAAAATTTCGGCGACGATCGCCTCGGGTGCCCGCATGGCGCTCCCGTCGCTGGCGCGGACGACCCGCCAGGGGCCGAGCAAATCGGCGGCGACGATCGCTTCATAGTTGCCGCGCACCCGCTGCTGCAGGGCAATGTCCGCCTCATATTCGTCGAAGCTGCGATCGGTGTAGCTTCGTTGCGCCTTTTGCAGGATCAGTTCGCGGGCAAGGTCCCAGGGCGTGTCGAGATAGATCGACAGGCGCGGGCGGGGCATGGCGAACTGGCCGGTCTCCAGCGCGAGGATCCAGTCCATCAGCGCCCGGCCTTCGTCGCCGCCCAGCTTGGCGCCCTGATAGGCCATGTTCGAGGCGATGTAGCGATCGAGCACCACCACGTCGTGCGTTGCCTGCGCCTCGAGGAGTGCGTCGCGCCATTCGAATCGGTCGAGCGCATAGAGCCCCGCGGCGGCATGCGGGCTGACGGGCACGGGCAGTTCGCCGGCGAGCATCTTGCCGATCGTCACCCCGGCGACAGTCTCGCCATAGCGCGGGAAGCCGAGCACCGTGGCGGTGCGGCCCGACGCCTGCAACGCCGCGCACAGCCCGCGCGCGGCGGTGTTCTTGCCGACGCCGTCGGCGCCCTCGATCGCGATGAGTTCACCCATGCGGGCGCCATAGCATGCTGCAGCGGGTTGTCATCAAGACTCCCCTGGTGCCTGAAAACGCCTCTCCCGCAAGCGGGAGGGGGAATTTGACGGGGGAGGATCTATCGGCTCAATGCAGCGAGGCCGTCTCCGGCGGGGTGCACAGCAGGGCGCAGGGGCCTTCGCCGTCGAGCGGCAGGATCGCCATCAGGCCGGCCTGGCCGGCGGCATGGTCCATCAGCCAGCCCGGCTCGGCCACGGCCGGGCGTTCGGGCGAGAAGGCCACCCCGATGCCGTCGGTGATCACGCCCAGCCGGCGCGGCGGGCTGGGCCAGCGGCCGGCGAGATAGGTGAGGCAGGCGCTCGCCGCGTCCTGCAGCGCGCCTTCGTCGCTGTCCTCGGGGCAGAAGCCTTCAGGGGTCGCGTCGATCTCGGCGATCAGGCGGAAATCGTCGCCGCGCCACCAGATCATCCGCAGCGAACCGTCGGTATCCTGCTGCAGACCGAGAAAAAGCCGACCGCCGGCCGGAAGCAGCGGCTGCGCGCAGCGCACCATCTCCTCGGCCAGTTCGGTCAGCTTGTAATTCGACCGGGGTAGCATCTGCATCGCACCTCGGCCGTGGGTCTGGGAGTTTCGGGACATCGGATCGTTCCGGGAGGGGGTACTCCTCCATTATAGAACGCTTTTGCCCCGGGAGGCTATCAGTGCAGCGCGGCGCTGCTCGGCGAAGGTGCCGCGGCGATCGTGATGGCTTCCACCGTCTCGCGATTGGCGTCGGCGGCGACGATCGTATCGATGCTCGACTTGTCGATCGCGACCACGCTGGAGAGCAGGTTGTGCGGCTGGCTGGCGTCCGGCAGGATCGGCGTGGCGTTGCGCGCAGCGGCCGGCTGGCGGCGCTTGGCGGTGGCGGGCTCGCCATATTCGGCCATCACCGAGAAGCGCGGATCGGCGGCGGCGATCTCGGCGATTACCTTGGCGGCGCGCTTGGTGATCTGGCGGACGCGCTCCTTGGTCACGCCGGTTTCCATCGACAGGTCGTCGAGCGTGGCGGTCTGGAACACGCGGCGGGCGACGATCTCGCGGTCGCGCTCCAGCTTGGCTTCCAGCTTCTCCAGCTCGGCCGGATCGATGCCGTGGGTGGCGGTGCGGAGACGCGGGCCTTCGCGGCGCAGGGCGGCTTCTTCCCGCTTCGGGCGGGGACGGCGGCGGAGCTGCTCGATGCCCACCTTGCGGAGGTGATCGACATAGGCCTCGATCAGCGAGGCGATCGCGCCGTCGGCGAGATAGTCCGACGCGGCGCTCTCGGTGCGCTCCAGGGCGTCCTCGTCCTCGATCATCGCTTCGGGCGACATTTCGTCGCCGTCCGCCGAGGTGACCATCGCGCTGAGCGAAACGGTGGTGGCTTCGACCTTCTTCGCCGAGGGGCGCTGGTCGGTCATCAGGCGGAAGCGCAGGCTCTGCAGTTCGCCGCGGATCTGCCAGTTGACGAAGGTGGTGAACTGGGCCTTTTCCGGCTCATAGGCCTGGATGGCGCGGTGCACGGCAATGGCGCAGCACTGCTCGGCGTCGTCCCAGTGGGCGGTCAGGCCATACTGGCGGATGAAGTGACGGATGCGGGGAGCGATCAGCTTCAGGATGCGGGCAAAGGCGCGATCGATCTCGGCGCGCTGACGGTTGGTCTGCTTCCCGTCCTTGGGCGAGTTTTCGATGACGGTTTGGACTGCTGCCTCGAGAGCGATCGTGATCTTCGACATCTGTATTCCCCTGGTTCAGCGCCGGTCCGATCGTTTCGGCGCCGTCGACAGGAGACACATTTCGTCTGAAACCTTTAAAGGAGTGCTAATCGCGTACTTAGGTAGTTTTCCGCAAACACACCCCAAAGCTTTATAGCAACGCCGATTCGCTTGGCGAGCCAAGTGCTTGAAAAAATGATGGTTAATCGGGGGTCAACGGGCCACGGGCCCGCTCGGGAACAAGCTATATCGCTGTTTTACGAGGAGAATTTATCGGGCTGCACATGGCGGTCGATGAAATCGAGCAGCCATTGCCGGTGCGCGCGGGTGGCATCGCCGGCATGGGCGATGCGCTGCTCCGCCGCCGATCCGCCGACCTGGGCGGCCAGCAAGGTGCGCGCGCGCCCTGCATCAATGTTACCGGCAAGAAATTTCTTTGCATCGCCGAGCCCGAGATGGTGGCCGAGATAGGCCGCCTTCGCTAGGGTCTCCGAATCGGCGCGGACGTTGAGGCCCGCCGATTCGAAATGCTTGAGGTTGTTGCGCGCCATGTCGGCGACCGACAGGATCGAGGCCTTGGGATCATAGCGGAGCGCCAGCAGCTCACCACGCCGCGCCGCGTCGACCTTGCCATTGTCGTTCAGCCAGCCGCGCGCCTTGGCGACCTCGTTCAGCCAGGTGCCGCCCTGTTCGGCGAGCGTCTGCCAGGTGCCGCTGAGGAACTGGCCGAGCCCCGCCGCGCTCGATCGCGGGTTGCGCGACAGCGGGTTCCAGCTGCCGTCCTGCCCCTTGCCGGCTTCGGCATTGATGATCGCCGCGATCGCGGCGCGGGGAATGCCGCTGCGCGCCTCCGCGGCGGCGAGGATATCGGCGTAGCGGGTATTGCTGCCGAGCGCGAGGCCGCCGGCAAGTTCGGCCGAACTCGCAGACCCGTTGCCGCCGGAAAGCGCGCTCACAACCGAGCCCAGCGGAGGCAGGGCGGGGCGCTCGGCGACCGCGGGCGTGCGCCCGTCGGGCAGCGCGCCCTTGGCGAGCGCCGCGACATCGTCCGCCTCGTCGTCATGGCACGAGCAGGCGCATTGGCACTTGCACTTGCCCTTGGCCGATTTCGGGGCCTGGGTGCCGAGCAGTTCGAGCAGCGAATCGATCGCCATGTCCGATCCGCCGCCGAGCGGCGAGCGGGTCTTGTCGTTGTCGCGGTCGCCATCGCCGATCGCGGCGCGCCACAGGCGGGTCGAGAGTTCGGACTGGGCTTGCGCATAGATCACGTTGGCGCGCTGCGCCGGCGTGAGCGCGGCAAGGTCGGTACGGTGGATCATGCGGCCTTCACCAGCATCCGCTTGCGTTCGCGCAGGAAGCGTGCGGCGGCAATGTCGTCGATCGCCGCCTGTTCGGCGGCTTCGGCCTCGCGCTCGGCCTCGGCGCGGAAGCGCTCGGCGGCGCTTTCGATCGCGCGGAACGTGCCGTAAGCCTCGCGGGCCAGTTCGCGCAGGTTGAGGAGGCGGGCCTGTTCGGCGGTCACTTCCTCGGCGATGCACGCCTGGGCGTGCTTGGCGGTGGCGAGCCATGCGTCCGAGGCGAAGGGCAGGGCATGCGCCAGCACGCGCTCCTCGCGAACGCGCGCGACCAGATCACGGCCCTGCTGCTCGAGCTCCGCGATGCGCTCGATCGCGGCGCCGATCCTGACCTTGAGGTCGTCGACGGTGCGCTGCTGCATGCGCAGCGCGGTATCGAACGGTGTCTTCATGCGGCGAGACCCACGTCATGGCCGTGGCCGTGGCCGTGATCGGGATCGCCCGAGGCTTCGCCCGCGAGGATCGCCGCGAGTTCGGCGAACGCCGCATCGGCATGGCCCTGATCGTTCTTGCCCTGGTTGAGCAGCGCCTCGATGCGCGGCGCCAGCGCGACGGCGCGGTCGACATCGGGCGAGGAGCCCGCCTTGTACGCGCCGAGCCGCACCATCTCTTCCATGTCGGCATAGGTCGACAGCAGCTTGCGCGCGGCGAGGCGGGTCTCGTTCTGCTCATGCTCAAGGCAATGGGGCAGGGTACGCGATACCGACTTGAGGATGTCGATCGCCGGATAGCGGCCGCGCTCGGCGATCGCGCGGCGCATCACGACGTGGCCGTCGAGGATGCCGCGCACCGCATCGGCGACGGGTTCGTTATGGTCGTCGCCGTCGACGAGGACGGTGAACAGCCCGGTGATCATGCCCTGGCCGGGTGCGCCGGGGCCGGCGCGCTCGAGCAGCCGCGGCAGCTCGGCGAAGACGGTGGGGGTATAGCCCTTGGTCGCCGGCGGCTCCCCCGAGGCGAGGCCGATCTCGCGCTGCGCCATGGCGAAGCGGGTGACCGAATCCATCAGGCACAGTACGTTGAGCCCCTGGTCGCGGAAATGCTCGGCGACGGCGAGGGTGGTCCAGGCGGCCTGGCGGCGCATCAGCGCGGGCTCGTCCGAGGTGGCGACGACGACGACCGAGCGGGCCATGCCCTCGGGTCCCAGATCGTCCTCGATGAATTCCTGCACTTCGCGGCCGCGTTCGCCGATCAGGCCGATCACCGCGACGTCGCACTGGGTCCAGCGCGCGAGCATCGACAGCAGCACCGACTTGCCGACGCCGGAGCCCGCGAACAGGCCGAGGCGCTGGCCGCGGCAGAGCGGCACGAAGGTATCGAGGCAGCGCACCCCGGTCTCGATCCGCTCGGCGACGCGCGAGCGGCCGGCGGCGGCGGGGGGCGAGGCCTTGATCGGCTGCGGATCGGCGCCGTTGGCGAGCGGGCCCTGCCCGTCGACGGGGCGGCCGAGGCCGTTGATCATGCGGCCGAGCCACGCCTTGGAGGGGCGGACGGTGAACTGGCCGGCACCCAGCTCGGCGATCGCGCCGAGGCCCACGCCCTGCGGGTCGACGAAGGGCAAGCACAACGCCACGCCGCGATCGAGCGCGGTGACTTCGGCCTCCACCTTGCCGCTGGGGGACTGGATCTCGACGCGGCTGCCGATCTGGGCGACGCCGGTCAGGCCCTCGACTTCGATGAGCGCACCGCGCACCGCCACCACGCGCCCGAAGCGACGGTCGGGGACCATCTCCTTGATGGCGCGGGCGGCACTGGCGAGCGTCTGCATCGCGCGGGGTCCTCAGGCGGCTTGCGTATTTTCGGAGGCTGCTGCGGCGTCTTCGAGGGCGATCAGTTCGCGGGCAGCGGCGAGCGCCTTGTAATATTCGCTCTGGGCGAGTTCGTTGGCGAAGCGGATGCACAGCGCGCGTGCCTCGGCCGTGGCAAGCTCGGCGAGCAGCAGGCTGAGCAGCGGGAGCACGGCATCCTGGTGGGCGTTGCGCCCGGCCGGATCGATATAGGCGAGCATCGTCGCGAAATAGAGCTGGCGCGCGGGCGTGGTCGCTTCCTCGGGCCGCATCACTTCGCGGCCGCGCAGGATCGACACCATGTTCTCCACGAGGATCTGGGTGCGCCCCACGGCGCGCAACACCGCACCGTTGACGATAGCCTTTTCACCGTCCCGGAGCGTAATGCGAAGCATGGAACTGACCTTTCAATAAGCGCTCCTCAACTTATAGCTGCCTTTCGCGGCAGCATGGGCAAACACCCGGCAAATTTTGCCGCCTGCCGCGCAAAAGCGGCAAAATCGCCCCTCCGATTTGGGCCGCGCCTTTACGCCTCTACAATGAACATGTCGCCGGCGTGGGGATCGCGCGGGCATCTCGAGGAGTTTTGAACTTGAGCCTCTATTCCGCTCTTTACGCTGGCGTTTCCGGGCTGAGCGCGCAGTCGAGTGCCATGGCTACGGTCGCCGACAACATCACCAACATCAACACCGTCGCCTACAAGGGCGTCGAGGCGCAGTTCCGCACGCTGGTGACCGATGGTCGCGCGTCGTCGAGCTATGCCGCTGGTGGTGTGGCGGCGACCCCGATCACGCAGGTAACCAAGCAGGGACTGCCCCAGGCTACCGGCAGCAGCACCGACCTCGCGATCGACGGCGACGGCTTCTTCATCACCCGTGCGGGCGTCTCCGGCGACGAGCCGGTCGCCTATACCCGCGCGGGTTCGTTCAAGCCCGACGAGCAGGGCTTCATGCGCAACTCGTCTGGCCTGTACCTCTATGGCTGGCGCCTGGACGCCACCGGCGGCTATACCAATACCGGTAATGTCGACACGCTGACGCCGGTGCGCCTGAGCGACCTGGTGGGCACCGCCGCGCCGACGACCAAGGTCGACGCGCGCATCAACCTGCAGTCGGACGCCACCGCCTATTCCGGCGCCTATACCGCGGGCAATCTGGCGACGAACACCGTCACGCCCACCTTCACGCGTTCCTTCACCGTCTATGACTCGCAGGGCGGCAGCCACGAGCTCAAGATGTCGTTCCTGAAGACGGGCGCGAACACCTGGCAGGCCGAGACCTACATGAACCCGGCGACCGACGTCTCGGGCGTCACCAACGGTCTGCTCGCCAGCGGCACGGTGAAGTTCAACGGCGACGGCAGCCTGGACAAGGCGGGTTCGAGCGGCACCTTCTTCGACACGCTGAACATCACCTACACCAACGGCTCCTCCTCGGTGCCCATCGAGATGTCGCTGGGCGAAGACGGCGGCATCAGCGGCCTTACCTCGTTCGGCCAGCCCTCCTCGCTGGTGCGCGGTGGTGCGGACGGCGGCATCCTCGGCAACATCGCCGCGACCGAAATCTCGAAGGACGGCGTGGTCAGCGCGATCTTCGACGATGGTTCGAGCCGCAAGGTGTTCCAGCTGCCGGTCGCGACCTTCCCGAACCCCAACGGCCTCACCCGCGTTTCGGGCAACGCCTATTCGGGCAACCGCCAATCGGGCATGATGACGATGAACGCGCCGGGCGAGCTCGGTGCCGGCAGCCTGTTGTCGAACACGCTGGAAGCCTCCACCGTCGACCTGGCGGGCGAGTTCACCAACATGATCCGCTTCCAGCGCGCCTATAGCGCATCGTCGAAGATCATCACGACCGTCGACGACATGCTGCGCGAAGTCAGCGACCTCAAGCGCTGATCTGTAAGGCAGGGGGACGCTCGACATGGCGCTGAACGATATCCTGGGAACCGCCGCTTCCGGCCTGGCTGCTGCGCAGGCCGGATTGAAGGCGGTATCGAACAACATCGCCAATGTCGGCGTCGCCGGCTATGCCCGCGAGCGGGTGACCCTTTCCACCTCGGTGCTCGCCGGCAATGTGAGCGGCGTCAATGTCGGCGAGTTCGAGCGCGTGGCCGATCGCTTCTTGGAAGCGACGGTCTACCGCCGTGCCGGCGACTATGGGAAGTCCGAGGTCACCTCCAGCTATCTCGACCGGCTGCAGTCGCTGCTCGGCGAGCCCGGTGCGAAATCGGGCCTGCCGGCGCGGCTGGACGCGATCACCAGCGCCGCGATCTCGATGACCGGCTCGCAATCGTCTACCCAGACCTCGGCCGTCTTCACCGGTGCCGTCTCTGATGCGCTCACCTCGATGCAGCAGACCACGCGCGACGTGGACAGCCTGCGCGCGGACGTGGAATCGGAGGTCGGCTATTCGGTCGACAAGATCAATACGCTGCTGCAGCGCATCTACGACCTCAACGGCACCGTATCGCAGGCCACCGGCCTGGGGCGCAACGCCAGCGGTGCCACCGACCAGCGCATGAACGCGATCGAGGAACTGAGCGGCTTGCTCTCGGTCAACGTCCGCGATCAGCCGGATGGCCGGGTGATCATCGAGACGACCTCGGGGCAGATGCTGCTCGATTCGCGCCTGCGCCAGCTCGACTATCCGAACAAGGGCGCCGGCCTCGGCAACTCGCAGACCACCTATCCCGACATCACGATCCGCTTCGCCGACAAGAACGGCAACATGGGCGCGCTGACCGGCGAGAAGCTGGAGTCGTCCGCGGTGGGCGGCAAGCTCGGCGGGCTGCTCGACCTGCGCGACCGCGCGCTGCCTGCCTTTTCGGAGCAGCTGGGCGTGGTGTTCAGCGGGCTGTCCGAAGCGCTGAACGCGGTTTCCAACGAGAACACCGCGGTGCCATTGCCTTCCAGCCTCACCGGCCGGCAGACCGGGCTGGTCGGCAGCGATCGCCTGGGCTTCACCGGCAAGGCGACCTTCGCGGTTGCCCAGTCGGACGGCACGCTCGTCGCCAAGACCGAGGTCGATTTCGACGCGCTCGGGCCGGCTGCCACCGTGACGGACATGGTCAATGCGATTAACACCGGGCTCGGCGGCGCGGCGACCGCAAGCTTCACCAACGGGGTGCTGACCTTCACCGCCGCCGGCGCCGGCAACGGCGTGGCGATCGCGCAATCGACCTCCACGCCCAGTGCGCGTGCCGGGATCGGCGTGTCGCAATATTTCGGCATGAACGACCTGATCCGGAGCGACGACAGCAGCTTGGTGCCCACCGGCTTCAACGCGGCGGATCCGCATGGCTTCACCACCGGCCAGACCGCGCAGATCATCCTGCGCGATCCCTCCGGCCTGGCGCTGACCAGCTACACGCTCCAGCCGACCACCGGCGGCACGATGGGCGACATCGTCACCGAGCTGAACGGCAGCCCGCTGGGCAGCTTCGGCACCTTCTCGCTCGACAATCGCGGGCGGATGCAATTCGCGCCGAACAGCGGCCTTACGGGCGCAACGCTTTCCATCGCCTCGGACTCCACCGATCGCCTGGGCAGCGGCCGGACCTTCTCGTCGCTGTCCGGGCTGAGCGGCCTCAACAGCGGCCTGGACGTGGCCAAGGTCCGCACCGACATCCTCAACAACCCGGCGGCGCTTCCGCTCGGCCGGCTCGATACCAGCGTGGCGGTGGGCAGCAAGGCTATCGGCGCAAGCGATACCCGCGGCGCGACCGCCTTTGTCGAAAAGCTCGGCAGCACGCTGGACCTGGGCAAGGATGGCGTGATCAGCGTCGGGCGCCTGTCGACCCAGTTGCTGGGGAAGGCAGGGCTGGAGGCCAGCCAGGCGCAGGGCCGGTTCGACGATGCCAGCGCCCGCAAGGCGGACGCCGTCAATCGGCGCGACAGTTATTCGGGCGTGAACATCGACGAGGAACTCTCGCAGATGGTCGTCCTGCAGAACAGCTATTCGGCGGCTGCGCGGGTGATGAGCACCGCCACGCAGATGTACGACACGCTTCTTCAAATGGTCCGTTAAGGGGAACTGATCGATGACCCGCGTTGCCACGATTCCTCTCCAGCGCGTGATGGCCGGCGCCATCTCCAGCGCGCAGGAGAAGCTCGCCGTCACCCAGAAGCAGCTCTCCACCGGCAAGAAGGCCACGGATTTCGCATCGCTCGGCACCGAGGCGGTGCGCAACCTTTCCGCGCACAGCCTTCTGGAGCAGCAGAAGGCCCAGTCCACCGTGGCCAAGCGCGTGACCACCACCATGTCGCTGTACCAGGGCCATATCGAAGGCATCCAGACGACGACGAGCAGCCTGCGCCAGCAGATCCTGACGGCGCTGGGCACCGGCCAGTCGGCGGGCCTGCAGCAGGCGATGGAAAGCGGCTTCAGCCAGATGCGCTCCTCGCTCAACGCCTCCGAAGGCGGCACGCCGCTGTTCGGCGGATCGCAGACGGACCAGCCGCCGTTCTCCGTCTCGAAGCTTGCCGATGCGGCGAGCGTCTCCGCCGCCCAGGCGTTCCACGACGACGATGTGCTGGCCAGCGCCCGCGTGGCCGATGGCCTGGACGTGACCTATGGCGTCAACGCCAGCTCGATGGGCACCGGCATCTACGAGGCCTATCAGGCGATGGCGCAGATCGGGCCGGTCGGTGAGACGCTCACGGACGCGCAGAAGACCGCGCTGCAGCGCGTCATCTCCAAGCTGGACTCGGGGCTGAAGCAGCTCGGCGCCGTCAACGCCGACAACGGGCGCAAGCAGAACCAGATCGAAGACGTGACCACCCGCGGCGAAGAACGTTCGCTGCTGCTGCAGAAGGTCATCGAAGACAATGAGGACGCCGACCTGGGGCAGGTCGCGATCGATCTGGCGCAGCAGAAGACCGTGCTCGAGGCGAGCTATTCGGTGTTCTCGCAGCTCTCCAGCCTCAGCCTAGCAAAGTATCTCTGAGCGCTAGCGCGCGTTCGAACACCGCCGCCAGCACCGGCTCGGTCAGCCGGCCGATACTCTGGTTGTAGCGGGAGACGTGATAGCTATCGAGCACCACCTGTCCCTTGGGCAGGCGGTGCTCGGCGCCATGCGCGAACCGCGCCTTGGGTAGCCTGCCGCCCAGTGCCTTCACCGCAGACTGATGCGCGATTTCGCCCAGCGCGACGACGATCGGGGCGCGCAGCTGTCCGGCCAGAAAGGGCCGGCAGGCGTGGATCTCGGCCGGGGTGGGGCGGTTCTCCGGCGGCAGGCAGCGCACCGCGTTGACGATCTGGACGCCGCGCGGCACCCCTGCCTCGGCCAGCCCGAGCTTTTCCAGCACCGCGAACAGCAGCGTGCCCGAATCGTCGCCGCTGAAGGCCCGCCCGGTGCGGTTGGCGCCCAGCCGGCCCGGCGCGAGTCCGACGATCGCGATCGATGCCGCGGCATCGCCGAGCATCGGCACCGGCGCGTTCCACCAGTCCGGATGTTCGGCGCGCAGCTGGGTGCGCAGCGCGACGAGGCGCGGGCAGAGCGGGCAGTCGCGATCGGGTTCGAGGCTTGGCGGGAGCATCGCGCGGGGATAGGCGCGGGACCATGCCCCTCACAAGCTACATCATCGCCCTCGGCTCCAACCGGCGCGGTCGCCATGGCGGGCCGCGGCGCGAAGTGGCGGCCGCCCTGGCGGCGATCGGCGGAGTGCGCGCCGTATCGGGCATCCACGAGACGCCGCCGGTCGGGCCTTCGATCCGCCGCTTCGCCAACGCCGTCGCGCGGATCGAGACCGACGAACTGCCGGAGGCGCTGTTGCGCCGCCTGAAGCGGATCGAGCGCGCCTTCGGCCGGCGGCGCGGGCAGCGCTGGGGGGCGCGGGTGATCGATCTGGACATCGTGCTGTGGTCCGGCGGCTGCTGGGCCAGCCCTGCCCTGACGGTGCCGCACCCCCGCTATCGCGAACGCCGCTTCGTGCTGGCTCCGCTCGCGGAGATCGCCGCCGATTGGCGCGACCCGGTGACCGGCCGCAGGACGCTTCCGTTGCTGCACGCGGTTGACCGGCGGCGCCCCGCGTCCTAGGTGGCGCGCTGTGGGTCCGTAGCTCAGTCGGTAGAGCAAGCGACTTTTAATCGAGAGGTCCCGGGTTCGAATCCCGGCGGACCCACCACTCGAAAGCCTTGGGGAGAAATAGCTTTTCTGACGTCTGGTGCCGCCCGGCACCGGGGTGCTTGGAAAGGCGGTTTGACATTCTTGCTTCGTTCAGGAGGTTAGTACCATGTCAGCATTTCTCCTCTTTGCCGTCGCCCAGGTGACCAGCGTCTCGAATTCCGCGGAGCTTACGCGGGCGATCGCGCGGGCCAAGGGCGGCGACGTGATCGAGCTGGCACCCGGCGACTATGGCGTCGTCGGCATCAACAAGGCGCAGTTCGACGCGCCGGTGACGATCCGCAGCGCCGATCCCAACCGCCCTGCGGTCTTCAGCCGCATCACGCTGAACCAGGGCCGCAACGTCCGATTCTCGGATATTGAGGTGGCCTATGTTCCCGCGCCGGGCGAGGGGAACGGGCAAAAGATGTTTCGGATCAACGGTGGATCGAACATCACGCTCGACAAGCTGTACGTCCACGGCGTGATCGACGGCGACGTGCGCCGGGATGCGAACGGGATTGCCGCCGTGGGCGTCGAGGGATTTACCGTCAGCAATTCGCGGATCGTCCATATCAACGCCGGCATCGCGGTGAATGGCGGCCGCAACGTTCGGCTGACCGCGAACGAGATCAGCTTCATCGGCTCCGACGCGATCGAGATCCCGGGCGGGGATGGCGTGCTGATCGAAGGCAACAAGGTCCGCGACTTCCGCACCAATCCGGGCCTTCATCCCGATTTCGTGCAGTGCTGGACGACGCGCCAGAAGTCCGGATGCAAGAATGTGCGGATCCTTCGCAACGAGATCCGCAATACCCCGGGCCATGAATCGCAGGGGGTGTTCTTCGGCGACGAGGACAAGGTCGGCGGCTATGAGAACATCGAGATCAGCGACAATCTGTTCTCCATGACCTGGTGGCACGCGATCAGCATCACCGGGGCGCCGAAGAACGTGGTGATCCGGCGCAATCGCGTCGTTGCCGGGCCGAACTATCCCAGGCCCTGGATCCGCGTTGGCGGCCCGGCGATCGTCGAGGGCAACATCGCCCCGGCTTATCTGATCGGGACCAAGAAAAGCATCGTGCCCAGGGGGAACTCGGTCGGCGGGGCGTTCCGGCGCTGATCCTCCGGCGTGGTCGCGGCCGGCTGCGGACTCGCGCCGGCTCCCACCTGCGGAACATGGTTTCTCCCGAGTGCCGCCTCGAACAGCACGCTCCATGCCCGGCGCCGCGATCCGCCGCCTATGCCCCCGCCTGCGGAAAGGCGCTGGGGAGCGAAACGCGCTTTTGCGGCCCTGCAGCAAATTCGGCTTGATACCATATATCATCCCCGATACACCCCGCGTCACGGTCCCCTCTGAAAGTGAATCCGATGTCGCGTCGCGTTTTCCTCGCCTCTACCTCGCTCGTACTGCTGCCGCTTTCCGCGATGGCCGATCCCGGCCATGACACGCCCGTGGCGTCCGATACGGCGCAGGCCAAGGATGCCGCTGCGCAGCAGGGGCCCGCGATCATCGTCACCGCGCCCTATCGGCAGAGCGAAGCCGATGTGCTCTCCGGTACTTCGGTGGTGACCGGTGAGGAGCTTACCCGGAATTTGCGGCCGACGATAGGCGAGACGCTGGCGCGCCAGCCGGGCGTGTCGGCCAGCTCGTTCGGCCCGAACGCCTCGCGCCCGATCCTGCGCGGTTTCCAGGGCGAGCGGGTGCGCGTGCTTACCGACGGGATCGGCTCGATCGACGTGTCGAACACCTCGGCCGATCACGCGGTGATCATCGATCCGCTGCTCGCCGAACGTGTCGAGGTGCTGCGCGGCCCGTCGGCGCTCCTGTTTGGCTCCTCGGCGATGGGCGGCGTGGTCAACGTGATCGACAGCCGCATCCCCCGCAGCGTGCCCGAGAAGGGCTATCGGCTGAGCGGCATCGGCACCTATGGCTCGGCCGCCGAGGAGCGCTCGGTCGGCGGGGCGGGGGACGTCGCGGTCGGCAGCCACCTCGTGCTGCACGCCGACGGTTCCTATACCAAGACCAGCGACCTCAAGATCGGCGGCTATGCGCTGACGGCCGACAAGCGCCGCCAGGCGCTGGCGAGCGCCGCGCTCCCCGCCGATCCGGACGCGGAAGAGCCGATCGACTTCGCCGCCAATGCGGCGGTCCGTAACCGCCTGCCGAACAGCGCCGCCAAGACCTGGACGGCCGGCGCTGGCGCATCGATCATCACCGACACCGGCACGCTCGGTATCGCCTACAGCCATTATGACAGCCTCTACGGCGTGCCGATCCGCTTCGCGACCGAGCCGGGCCAGGAGCAGGAAGGGCCGCGACTGAGCGTCGTCCAGAACCGGCTCGATCTGCGTGCCGAGGCCGATACCGGCGGCGGCTTCCTTCAGAAGGTACGGCTTCGCGCCGGCTATGCGGCCTATCGCCATTTCGAGCTGGAGGAAGACGGCGCGGTCGGCACGGCCTTCTACAACAAGGGTCTCGAAGGCCGGCTCGAGCTGGTCCAGGCCGATCGCGGCGCTTGGCGGGGGGCGAGCGGCGTGCAATATTTCGCGCGCGACTTCGACGTACAGGGCGATGAGGCGTTCCTGCCCAAGAACAAGACCCAGCAGGTCGGCCTGTTCACGCTCCAGCAACTCGACATGGGTGCGCTCAAGGCAGAGGCGGGGCTGCGCTACGAATTCACCGATCTTTCGGCCAATCCGGTGCTGGACGACGCCCGCTTCTTCAACGGCAAGCGCAGCTTCCAGGCGCTGTCGGGATCGGTCGGCGCGTCCTACGGCGTCAGCCAAGACGTGCGGATCGGCCTGAACCTGTCGCACACCGAGCGCGCGCCCTCGGCCGAGGAACTGTTCGCCAACGGCGCCCATGCCGGCACCGAGGCCTATGAGCTGGGCAGCCCCGACTTTCGGCTGGAGAAGAGCTGGGGCCTGGAAGCCACGCTGCACGCGCATGGCGACGGCTACAGCTTCGACGCCTCCGCTTATTACAACTGGTTCTCCAACTATATCAGCGACAACCAGACCCAGCAGGCGATCTGCGAAGCGGCCGCGGCGCCCAGCGGGCGCACCGTAGACCTGCCCTGCTTCCAGTTCACCCAGCGCGACGCCCGTTATTACGGGTTCGAGGCGGAAGGATCGGTGCGGGTGGCGCAGATCGGCCGCTACACGATCAATGTCGACGCGCTCGGCGATTACGTCCACGCCAACATCGTCGACGAGGGTCCGGCGCCGCGGATCCCCGCGCCGCGCGTGCTGGGCGGAGTCGAGGCGCAGTCGGACGGGCTCACCGGCCGGCTGGAGGCGGAGCATGTCTTCGTGCAGAACCGCACCGCGGACTTCGAGACGCGCACCGCGCCCTACACGATGGTCAATGCCTCGGTTAGCCTGAGGCCGTTCGCGACGATGCCGGGCACCACGCTCACGCTGTCGGCCAACAACCTATTCGACGTCGAGGCGCGCCGGGCGAGCAGCTATCTGAAGGACTATGCGCCGCTCGCAGGCCGGGACCTGCGCGCGACGCTGCGCTTCAGCCTGTAGTCGTCGCGTCGAGGAGATCCCCGATCGCGCCGGTCGGGCTCGCTTCGGGGATCGCCGCCATCGCCGCGCTGATCCGGGCCGGGTCCACCGTCGGGGTCGGCTGGGTCAGCAGGTCGAAGGCCTGCGCGCTGGGCAGAGCCTTGAACGCCGCGCCATAGCGGGCGCGCAGCGCCTGCAGCTTCGCTTCCTGGTTGAGCATCGCCAGCGCTACCGCCTGGCGCAGCACGATCGCCTGGTTCGGCGGAGTCATCGCACCGGGGGCGGGCAGCGTCGCCTCGTTTTCGGTGATGAACGAGCCCCAGTTGCGGGTGCGCCAGTGGAATTCGCTGCGCACTCCGGCGCTGCCGGGCACGCCGTCCAGCGCCGCCATCGCCGCCGCCTCGCGGCCGAGCTTGTAGAGCGCCACCGCCTCGATCCGCTTGCGATCGAAGCGCATGCCGTCCGAATAGCTTGCCTGTTCGGTGGCGTGCAGCGTGTCGAGCGCCTTCACCGGATCGCCGGAGAGGATGAACAGCGTCGCCACCTTCACCGACAGCGGGCCTTGGGCGACGTCCTGCCGGCGCTGCATCAGCTGATATTGGAGCAACTCGGCCGCGCGCGGATAGAGCCCGGCCGCTTCCAGCCGCCCCGCCAGCCGCAGCGCCAGCGCATCGCCTTCGGCGCCGGCGGGCGCCAGTTCCTTATAGTCCCAGTAGAGGCCGGCGGCTTCGGGCAGCGGCGTGCCGCTGTCGGGCGCGAGCATCTCGCCCAGCCAGGCCTGGATCTGCTTGAGCATCGGCGCGGAATCGCCGTCCGGGCGATAATAGCGGAACAGCGTTGCCGCGCTGCGCAGGGCGGCACGGTGGTCGTTCTCGGCCATTGCCAGCTGGTACTCGATCCGCAGCGCGCCGTGTTCGACCGGGCCGCCGCGCCAGCCATAGCGCAGCGCTTCCAGCTGCTTGATTCCCTCGGCAGGGGCGATCCGGTGCAGCTTGAGATCGCCTTCGATATGGGCGAGCCGCGCCTCTGCCTGGATCTCCGGGGTGCCGCTCAGCTCCGCGCGCGACAGGCGGAACAGCCCCTCGGCAGGATCGCCCGAGGCGAGCAGCGCCTTGCCGCGCAGCAGGTTGGCCTGGGCGTCCTTCTCGCCGAACAGCTTGAGCCATTCGATCACCGGCTTGCCCTGGCCGACCGCGATCGCGCCGCGGGCGGCGGCGAGCGTGAAGGGCTTGCGCTCCTGCGGGCTACGGCCGTTGATCGCCGGGACCGCGCAATTGATCTGTTGCGCCGCGGCCTTCTCGTCGCCGCTGCCGGCCAGGGCGCGAACGCGCCAGGCGCAGGCCTCGGCATTGCCTTGCAGCTCGGGCAGCGACAGCGCCTCCACGGCATCGCGGTAGCGGCCGATCATCACCAGCGCCGCGCCGCTGGCGAGCTGGAACGGCGCGACGAGGGCGAGGTCTTCGTCGTCGGATTCCATCGTCTCGAGCACGCCCAGCGCCTCCGCGCCCATGCCGCGGCGAACCAGCGAGCCGGCATAGCGCCAGCGGGCGAGCTGGCGGGTCTCGGGCTTGGCGTGGATCAGCGCGTCCCAGGCGGCGTCCTCGGTCAGCTCCGGCCAGTCCCGGCTGTCGGTGACGGTGGGCATCTGGGCGAGGATGGCGGCAAAGGGCGGCAGCACGGCACGCCCGGCGGCGGGCGCATCAGCCGCGGGCGCTTCCGCCGCAGGCGCGGCATGCTCGGCGCCGTGTTCGGCCGGCGGATGGGCGGGGTCGCTGGGCGGCGCCGCGGCGGTACTGGTGAGCAGGGCAATGATCAGCAGACGACGCATCAATGGGCTCCGGCCAGAAGGTAGGTCACGCCCGCGCCGCCGATGATGCAGGCAATCACGAAGATCATGGCGGGCACGATCGGCAGCCCGTCGGGCTGCGCCGCAGCCGGGCCGCCGGCCTGGGCATTCTGCGGATCAGTGGTGTCGATTGCGTTACCGCGGCTGGCCGCATCGGCAACGACGCGCATCCGCGCAGGGCGTTGATCGTGGCTCATTTGGATTCCGTTAAGTGCTTGTCCCTTATTTATAGGACGTGCGTGGCCGCAGGGGCGGCCGCACCCATGCGATGACGGGAGAAATTTGGTGCGCGGCAAGCAGGCGCTGGCGATGCTCGGATTGGTGGCGGTAGCGGTGTCGCCGCTGCCCGCTGGGCGTGCTCTGGCTTCGGGCGGCGGTGGCGGAGGCGAGGGGCTGCATCTGGTGAAGATGGAGCCCATCGCCGTGCCGATCGTCGATTCGGACCGCGTCGCGGGCACGCTGAGTTTCCAGCTGGTGCTCGAGGCGCACGATGCCGCCACGGCCGAAAAGCTCACGGCGGCGATGCCGAACCTGCGCATGGCGGCGATCGCCGGCGGCGTGGAATTCGCGCGACTCGACGCCTCCGCACTGCGCGCGGTGAATGCCGAGGATCTCGACAAGACGCTGACCGGCGCGCTCAAGACCGTGTCGCCGGACATCGGCCGCGTGCTCATCGTCGAAGTAGGCGCGTCGCAGAACTGATCGTTCGCCGGCAGGCGCCGCCAGCGGCTGAACCGCAAACCCGCAAAAAAATGGGCCATCCCGGCGGACGTCGGGATGGCCCTTTTCTTTGGAAGGACAAAGGCTCAGCCCGGCTTGCGTACGGTGCCCGCCGGCCCGGCCACTGCCGGGCCCGCCTGCGCAGCCGAAGCCGCGGCGGGCTTCGTCGCGCTCTTGCGGGCCAGCGCCATGCTTAGCGATGCGGCGCCCTTGGGCGACATCGCTGCCAGGATTGCCGCCGTAGAGGCAGGGCGCATCCGCTGCGCCACCTTCATCTGGACCTCCATGTCGAGCTGTTCGAACACCGCCGCGGCCTTGGCCGGCTTCATTGCCTGATAGATGCGGGCGAGTTCGTCGAATTGGGCTTCGGCGGGCGAGGGGGCTCCGGGCGCCCCCGGCGCACCGGCGGCATCCTTCTGCTGCGCCTCGACGCTTTGCGCCAGCCGCTGCTCGGCCGCCTTGGCGGCCTGCTCGCGCAGGTCGAGGGCGCGCTGGCGCTTGGCGGCGTCCTGATCGCGCGCGCTCAGGTCGCGCTCGATCGAGTTGCCGAGGCGGGTCTTGCTGGTGCCGTCCTGATCGCCGGTGGCGATGCTGGCGGCATTGGCCACCGCGGCGATCGCCGAGGCTGCTGCCATCAGCAGCAGCAGGGAAGGGCGAGCCATTATGCAGCCTCTCGCGTGGCAGGCGTTTCGTCTGCGGCGGCGTCCGCTTCGGCCCGCTCGAGAGCCTGCTCGGCGATCTGTTCGGCAGCGGCTTCCGCACCGGCGACGCGCAGCGCGTTGGCGAGGCTCACGGCCGAGACGATCCGCTCGCAGGCGGAATCGGCGATGCCGATCATGTCGGACAGCTCGTCGCGCAGATCGCGGGCCTGCTCCACCAGCCGCGCGTGGCGCGCGCAATCGGTGCCCAGCGTCTGCTTCATGTCCGAAAGGACCGAGCGTGCCTGCACCGTGGCATGGTCCAGCGCCTTCACCACATCGGTGAGGGCGCCGTCCTTCACGGCGCGCAGGCTGCGCATCATCCGCATGCTCTGCACGAGCACGGCGACGCAGAGGATGATCGTCAGCACATTGGCGAGAAGCGCGATACTCATGATACTTTCTTCCTCGTGCGGGAAACGTCGTTGACCAGGCGCACGGCGACGCGGCCGCTGCGCTGGCCGATCTGGGCCTGGGCGAGCTTGATGTCGCCGCACGCCATGTCGAGCGCGTCATCGGGGCTCTTGTCGAAGGCGATCGTCTGGCCGACCTGCAGTTCCTCCAGGTCGGAAAGCGGCAGCGCCTTCTCGCCGAGCAGCACGTTGACGGTCACGTTGGTCTTGCGGATCTCGGAGGCCATGTGCGCCTCCCAGATGCTGTCGCGGCCGCTCTTCTCACCCATGAAGCGCTGCAGCAGCTTGTGGCGCACCGGCTCCAGCGTGGCGTAGGGGAAGACGAGGGTGAAGCAGCCGCCGCGGCCGTCCATGTCCACCCGGAAGGTGGCGATGGCGCAGATGTTGGAGGTGGCGGCGATCGCGGCGAAGCGCGGGTTGGTCTCGATGCGCTCGAGCTTCATGTTCACCGGCTCGATCGGGGCGAAGGCATCGGCAAAGTCGCGCAGCGCCGTCTCCAGTACGCGCGAGACCAGCGAGGTCTCGATCGGGGTGAAGCCGCGGCCGTCAATCACCGTCGGCGTGTTGCTGCCGCGGCCGCCGAGCAGCGCGTCGACCACCGAGTAGATCAGGCCCGATTCCACCGTGATCAGGCCATAGCTTTCCCATTCCGCGATCTTGAACACGCCGACCATCGCCGGCAGCAGCACGCGGTTCATGAACTCGCCGAAGCGCGCCGAGGTCACTTCCTCCAGGCTCACGTCGATCGCGTCCGAGGTCATGTTGCGCATCGAGCTGGCGAAGCTGCGGACCACGCGGTCGCAGACGACTTCCAGCATCGGCAGCCGCTCGTGGCTGATGACCTTCGATTCCAGAACGGCGCGCAGGCCCTTCTTCTTCAGAACCGGTTCGCTGCCGCCGAACAGCGCGTCGATGTCCGCCTGGCCGAAATTCCCTATATCGTCGCCGAACGGAGCGGCGGGCGGATCGGGAAGGTCGAAATCGTCGAGATCGATCATTGCTGGATCAGGTCCTGAATGAGAACTTCCTTGACCATGCCGGGGCCGAGCACGCGGGTGGCGCGCACCATCAGCTCTTCCTTCAGCCGGAACACCGCCGCCGAGCCGCCCAGATCCTCGGGACGCAGCTCGCGCAGGAACGGCTGATAGGCGTCGAGCACCATCGGCAGTTTGTCCTTCAGCGCAGCGTCAGTCGTCTTCGGGCCGGGCACCAGCATCAGGTGCAGCTTCAGGAAACGGGGTGAACCGTCGGGCGAGCGCAGGTTCACCGAAACGGTGGGCACGTCGACGAACTTGCCCTTGCCTTCGCCTTCGCCGTGGCCGCCTTCGCCTTCCTTGGCATCGCCTTCGCCATGCCCTTCGTCGGCCGCGGCGGCTTCCTCGCCATGCGCTTCGGTCTTGGCCGTGCTCTTGCCGCCCATGAAGAAGGCGGCACCGCCGCCACCCAGCGCGAGTGCGACGGCGGTCGCTGCGCCGATGATGATCAGCTTCTTCTTCTTGTTGGGCGCCGGGGCCTCCTGCGCGCTCTTATCCTCGACGATCTCGGCCGACATAATAACCCTGGACCTTCCGATTTATCGGCCGCGGCGTCCGCACGTCCGATTTCCCTCTATTATAGAACCGTCACCCGGCAATTTCTGCCTAGTGACCATTTTTCGAAGGACGGTCCGGTGGACATCTCTTCCTATGTGCTCCTCAGCCAGGAGCAGGCGCTGCGGCGCCGGTTGGACGTGGTGGCGAACAACATCGCCAACATGAATACGGTGGGATTCAAGCGTGAGCAGCCGGTGTTCCGCGAATATGTGGAGCAGACCGACGGCGCGGTGAAACCGGCCGAGAAGACCTCGTTCGTGCTCGATTACGGCGCGGTGCACGATTCCGCGAACGGCGGCTTCCAGCCGACCGGCAACCCGCTTGACGTGATGATCGACGGACCGGGCTATCTGGCGGTGCAGGCCGGCGACGGCTCCACCGTCTATACGCGCGCGGGCTATGTGAAGGTGCTGGAGAGCGGCGAGCTCGCCACCGCCGGCGGCCAGGTGATCCTGGGCGAGGGCGGCAAGCCGATCAAGGTCCCGGCCGAGGAAGCCGGCAAGGTCAACGTCAACGCCGACGGCACGGTGATGGGCGAGAACGGCCCGCTCGGCCGCATCGCAGTGACGGTGTTCAACGACGAGGCGGTGGTCGATCCGCGCGGCAACGGCATGTTCACCGCCACCGGCGGCCGCGAGCTGCCCGCCGCGCAGACCAAGCTGGTGAGCGGCGGCGTCGAGGGATCGAACGTCAACGCGATCGTCGAGACGACCGACATGATCCAGATCCTGCGCGCCTATCAGACCAGCCAGAGCCTCTCCAACTCGATGTCGGACCTGCGCAAGAGCGCGATCGACAAGCTCGGCCGCGTCAGCTGAATTTCACGAAGGGACAACTTCCATGCGTACGCTTTCCATCGCCGCGACCGGCATGCTGGCCCAGCAGACCAATGTCGACGTGATCTCGAACAACATCGCCAACATGAACACCACGGCGTACAAGAAGCAGCGCGCCGAGTTCCAGGACCTGCTCTACCAGCAGGTCTCGCGCCCCGGTTCCTCGACCGGCGCCGACACCAAGGTGCCCGCCGGCATCCAGATCGGCTCGGGCGTGAAGACCGGCGGCGTCTATCGCATCAACGAGCAGGGCGCGCTGACCCAGACCGGCAATCCCTATGACCTGGCGGTGCAGGGCAAGGGCTATTTCCAGGTGACGATGCCGGACGGCACCACCGCCTATACCCGCGACGGCTCGTTCCAGATCTCCGATCAGGGTGAACTGGTGACGCAGGACGGCTATCCGGTGCAGCCCGGTGTCACCATCCCGCAG